>JARGFZ010000009.1:57906-93587 GCA_029210965.1 bacterium
ACAAATCAATGACATACAGTTCAAGTCATTGATTTGGGCACCCCACACGGGGTGCGTTGATGCTCTATGTTATTCCATCAACTTTTGATGTTGTCGATAAGAACGCCAGTGTAATCCTGACGATGACCCTGCTTCCGGCGGTAGTTCTTCCGGCGCTTCATCTTGAACACGATGATCTTGCGGTGGCGGTCATGTTCTACCACGGTGCCGGATACACTGGCACCATCCACGATCGGGCTGCCTACCTTGACGTCAGCTCCCTCTCCTACGAGGAGTATGCGATCAAAATCCACCTTCTCCCCTACATCGGCAGTGAGCTTTTCCACCTTGATGATATCACCCTGATTGACGCGATACTGCTTACCGCCTGTTTCTATAACTGCGTACATGACTTCCAGCCTCCCTTTATTGCTGCAAAAGTAGCTTCTTTAATAGGAACAGAAATAACTACCAGAAGGGGCGTTTATTGTCAATAAGAAGGCTGGAAGATCGTGTTCGCTCCGCGAACGTAACAAAGTGTCGGGGTGTCGGCGTAACGGGGAGAAAGCCTGTTCGCTTCCGTCTTCGCTTTCAGCTACGACGTGACAAGTCGCGAACGAAACGGGGAACCGGGGAAACGGAGAAACGGGGAAAGATCCGCCGCCCACTCTGTCATTGCGAGGCCCGAAGGGCCGCGGCAATCTCGAAGTTCAAAAGCTAATTTATTGCAGCGCGACCGACTGAAGGCCGCTCCGAAGGGTTTTCAACACCCTTCGCTCTACCTTACTGGATACTTGCTCCAGTCCTTCTTCAAACCGGGATTGCCGCGTTACCCTCGGTTACCTCGATGCGCCTCGCAATGACGCTGGCCTGTGGCCGGAGTTCCAGGTTCCGGGTTCTGGGCTATAGGCCTTTTCGTAAAGTCGCTCCGTCGCACAGTCAGGATATTCCTACTGGCTCCTGGCTCCTGGATTCCGGCTCCTGCCCTATAAGGATTCCCGAAGGGTGATAACGCAGCGGATGGCGTGCTATTGAGGGCCGCCCCCTCCCATCAGAGTCCCATTATTTGATACTGCTCCTGATGCAGGTTATAGTCCGTTTTGAGAACCACCTTCTTCTTGATACGCTTCTCCAACGACTCCAGATACTCACTCTCCTCCTCATACAACAGGTCGGCCACCTTGGGATGCACCATAAGGACGATCCTCTTCCCCTCCAACATCGACGATTCTCTTTTCACCTGGCGAAAAATGTCGTAGACGATAGTGCGCAGAGATTTGATAAGACCCTTCCCATCGCAGTAGGGGCAGGGCTCAGTCATGATAGAGGCCAGGTTATCCCGGGTCCTTTTGCGAGTCATCTCCACAAGACCCAGTTCCGATATCTGGAGGATAGTAGTCTTGGCCCGATCTCCCTTGAGCGCCTCCTCCAGAGAAGAGAACACCTTTTTCCTGTTGGAGAACTTTTCCATGTCGATGAAGTCGATGATGATAAGTCCACCGATGTTTCGCAGCCTCACCTGGTAAACAACTTCCAGAACCGCCTCCATGTTTGTCTTGACGATGGTATCTTCCAGGTTTCGCCGCCCCACAAACCGCCCGGTATTGACATCGATGGCAGTGAGAGCCTCGGTCTGGTCGATGACTATATACCCCCCGGACTTGAGCCAGACCTTCTTGCCCAGGGCTCGGTTGATCTCCATTTCCACACCAAAATGTTCAAATATAGGCTCATCGTCCTCATACAGGGTCAGCGCCTCCTTGAGGTCAGGCATGAACTTCTTGGTAAAATCGGAAAGTTTCTTGAATTCGTCCTTGGAATCGACGTAGATGGCATCGATATCGGCATTGTAAAGGTCTCTGAGAACCCGGAAGGCGAGATCCAGTTCTGCGTAGAGCAGGCTTGGAGCCCGAGACCTGGGCCGGCGTTTCTTGATCGTATCCCACACGCGCACCAGGAAATCCATGTCCTGACTGATCTCCTCATCGGTGGCCCCTTCTGCTGCGGTCCTTACAATCAACCCCACACCTGGGGGTTTAAGGTCGGTGATGACACTTCGCAGCCTCTCCCTCTCCCTGGGATCCTGAATCCGGCGGGAGACCCCCACCTTTACAAGGTTGGGCATGAGCACAAGCATTCTGCCCGGTAAGGTGATGTAGGCGGTAACTCTCGCCCCTTTTGTACCGATGGGTTCTTTGGTGACCTGAACGAGAACTTCCTGTCCTTCTTTCAGAAGGTCCTCAATGGCGTGACCCGACGAGGTCATCACAGGGAAATCATCGTCCCCGTTGATCTCATCCTCGCTGAGCATCTCGGCGTACTCCCCCATGTCCAGAACGATGTCTGACGCATGGAGGAAGGCAGCCCGGTCATGGCCGATCTCTACAAAGGCAGCCTGCATTCCAGGCAGTACCCGGACAACCTTACCTTTGTAGATGTTCCCCGTGACTCCGCGGTCCTTGATCCTGTCCACGGAGATCTCCGAGACCTGGCGGTTCTCCAGAAGAGCCACCCTCATCTCGAATTCGTTGGCATTGATAATAAGATCCGTTCCCATTGTGTAAACCTTTCAATTTCGAAGAAAAATTATTAACGCGCGGAATGCGCGTTGGTTTTAAAATACAGAACGCAGAACGCAGCACGCAGGACGCAGGAGGGAAGAAACCAGGACCCACAACTGATGCATGAAGAGCTGCCTCGCTAAAATCCCGGGGAAGTTCACTATTGGCAGTCTTCGTGCTGAAGTATATTCGAAGGTATCTCATAACTTCCGGTGCTCCCTACTGAGCAGTCTATTATTTATTAACCCGGCGACCCATTAGAGTAATTATGCCGCATATGCAATCCTCGGATGTTTGAAATAGCTGCGAACTCTTGCTGGTTTTTTTTGCAGCATTCTCAAATGCGAAATCGCTTTTGCCCTCAATTTATTTCCTGATCTTGCTGGTGTTCCAGAGTGTACTCCTGCTTTCAAATCGCAGTTGGGATATTCGTCCGGGTTAAGCTCTGGAGAGTATGACGGTAGGTAGAATACTTCTATTTTTTTAGTGTTTTTTCCCAGCCAGGTTTTGACAACTTTGCTGTGGTGAACGCGAAGGTTATCCAGAATCAAAAACACCTTCCTACCAGCGTCTTTTTTCAATCTTTGCATAAAGCGGATGAGTTGCTTACCGTTCATACTCCCCCTGTAGGTCATAAATCTCACTTTACCCTGGTTGGTGATAGAAGATATGAGGCTAATTGATTCTCGCTTGGCGTTTAGCCGTAATACCGGAGTTTTCCCCTTGGGTGCATACCCTCGACCGTGCTGACTATCGTTCCTTAACCCTGTTTCGTCTCCCCAATGAATCTCGGCACCTTCAGCTTTGGCCCTTTTTTTGATCATTGGATATTCTTTGTTCAGCCACTCATTTACTGCGGCAGGTTTTTGCTCATAGGCTTTTTTCAAAGGTTTTTGCGGTGTGAACCCCCAGCGTTTCAAATATTCACCGACTGTCCGAATAGGCATTTCAATCGACCATTTCTGGCGAATCAATACCTGGACCGCACCACGTGTCCAGAGTGCGAAATCCATCTTTAGCTGCTCTGGAGATTTATCCGTGATAGTTTGCATTAGTTCAGCCTCACGCTCTGGGGTCAAAGTTCGTCGCTCACCCCTTTTAGTTCCTCGAGGCTTTAATTTAATTCCTTTTTCTCCCTCTCTTTCGTAGGTTTTGTACCAGGTGCACACGGTCGTTTCGTGGACTCCAACTATTTCCGCGATTTCCTTGTATGCGCGCCCTGCTTTGCGGAGTCGGACCGCTTGATTCCTTAGTTGCTGTTGGGCCTCTCGACTAATACTGCGAGCATCGAATTTATTCATGCCAACATTCTAGCACTTTCTCTATTGATTTGCCAGGTTAATAATAGAAACATAAATAACAATTATTTTGAATTAAGTCAGGGAAATAGTACAGGGTGAACCGTGAAAAGTGAATCGTGAATAGCAGGATACTTTTGAAATCGTTCCCTCTGTTCACCGTTCACGGTTCACAATTCACTCTTCACAATTCACTCTTCACTGCCAGTCTCAATCCCAGATCCTCGCCCACCCCGGCCGGCCGCCGGCCTTATCATTTTCCATGGCGAAGGTAAGGCTGGTGCGGGTCAACCGCACATCGGCAGGAACCTCCCCATCAGTGCCCATAAGGGCTTCGAGCACTTCCTGGGGTCGGGCGCTGCCCTTTTCACCCTTCAGTGCAAGGGTGAAGATCAGTGTCCTTTCATCAAACACCTTCATATCGGTGAGGTATTCCTTGAGATCGAGAGTCCGCTCTTTACCCTTTTTCACACGGATAACAGGCACGGAGGGTCGGCTCATGAGGTCCCGGACCTTTTCCTCCAGCCCTTCGAGGGGGTCGGGGAGAAGGGCCTCGTAAGTGATGAACCTTACCCTTCCGTTCAAGGCAGGAACATCCACGGAAACCTTCCAGGAATCAATGACCCTGATACCTGCAGGTAACTGTTCGTTGAGACTGTTCATGACCTCCTCCGGAGACCACGCTTCACCCAGCTCCAGGTCCAGCCACTCCGCCAGCGCCTCGGTGCCTGTGGGCAGCGAAAGGGCAAAGGTGATCCGGGGTTTGGGACTGTAACCTCCCGTGAAGGAGAGTGGAATATCTGCCCGGCGACAAGCTCTTTCGAACATCCGGGCCATCTCAAGGTGCCCCAGGTACCTCAGATCTCCCTTTTTACTGAAAACGATCCTGATCCTTCGCAGGGACCTGTCAGCTTCCTGCATTTCCTGTTGGGGAGGAAGTTTAATGTCCGGGTCTGCCAGAGCCAGGCGCAGGGGCGGTAGAGCGTCCATCTGTTCGGGAGTGCAGACTCCGCAGGCGAAGCACCCCGCCTTGCGGCAATCAGGGGTTACCTCTCCAGCCAGACCTTTCCTGTACTCCAACAGTTGAAAGTCCCGGCTCACACCGCAAGATATGTGGTCCCACGGCAGGATCTCTTTCGTATCCCTCTCCCTGGAAGCGTACCATTGAGGCTCCAGGCCCTCCTGTATGAAGGCTTCGCTCCAGATCTTCCAATCAAAGTGCTCGTCCCATCCGTCCATGGCAGCACCGGCACGCCATGCTGATTCGATCACCCGGGCGGTTCGTCTGTCCCCCCTGGCCAGTGTGGCTTCCAGAAGAGCCTGGTCGGTCCTGCTCCAGCGAACCTGTATTTTGCCTCCCCGGAGCTTCTTATGGAGGTGATCCAGCTTCCTTTTCAGCTCCGGTTCAGGATCCTGTGCTACCCATTGGAAAGGTGTATGTGCCTTGGGAACGAAAGGAGATATGTTGACTGTTACCTTTGCCTTGCCGGGAGCCTCACCGGCAATTGTCCTGACCAGCTGAACGATCCCATCGAGATCCTCATCTTTTTCCGACGGCAGTCCGATCATGAAATAGAGCTTCACCGCTTCCCAACCGTGACCGAACACCCATCGGGCAGTCTGAATGATCTCCTCGTCGGTAAAGTCCTTGTTAATAACCTTCCTCAGCCGCTCGGTACCTGCCTCCGGAGCGATCGTAAAACCGGTTCTGCGCACTCTCAGGATCTGTTTCGCCACAGAGGGCGTCAGTCCGCCGATGCGCATGGAGGGGAGTGAAATGGACACCCGGTCCTGCCCATGACGGTCCATGACAGTCTCGAGAACCTCATCGAGGGGTCCGTAATCCCCGATGCTGAGACTGGTGAAAGCAAGATCCTCGTAGCCGGTCAGCTTCAGAGCCTCTTCCACAGCCTCCAGCAGAGACCGGGTTTCCCTTTCACGGGTGGGTCGGTAGACCATCCCCGCTTGACAGAACCGGCAGCCCCTGGTGCATCCCCGTGTAGCCTCAATATTGATCCGATCGTGAATGGGGGAAAGGAAGGGCACGATGAAGGAAGCGGACGGGAGCGAAACATCCAGAGATTCGATGATGGACGGTCCCACACTTCTTGGGACCCCCTTTGATATGACCTCTTCGATAGTGCCGTCCGCCTGGTAACGCGGCTCGAAATCCCCGGGGCAGTAGACTCCGGGCATTCCCTTTAAGGCTTCGATCCTTTGCGCGCGGTTGGCCCCCGACAGGATCTGTCCCTTGAGAACACTGAGCATTTCGGTCCACTGTCTTTCCCCGTCCCCGAGGTAGAAAAGATCGAAGAACTCTGCCATGGGCTCGGGGTTAAAAGCACACGGGCCACCTCCCATGATGACAGGGTCATCATCAGAACGGTCCCGTGCGTAAAAAGGTATGCCCGCGGCATACAGGATCGTCAGGATGTTGGTGTAGGTAAGTTCGGACTGCAGAGTGAAACCAAGGATGTGACACTGGGCGAGAGGGGTTCTGGATTCCAGGGTGGGAAGAGAAATGTTTTTCTCACCCAGGAGCGCAAGAAGATCCTCACCCGGGAGAAATACACGTTCCACCTGGACTCCCTGCAGATCATTGCCAAGGCCGTAGAGGATCCGGGTGCCGAGATGTGACATCCCCACTTCATACAGGTCTGGAAAAACAAGGCCCGCCCTCAGGATCACATCTGCGGGGTCCTTGTGGACCGAGTTGATCTCCTGACCAAGGTACCGGGACGGCTTTTCCACCTGCCCTAAAAGAATGTCCCACCACCCCTGAGACATTCTTTTAGCTGATGTATTGCCACTTCCCATTTTATTCAAATTCCATAGACAGTGATTTCATTTTCAACAATCAATGACTCGCACTGTAAGTCATTGATTTGTAAGGAAAGGGAAAACGACGCTTTTCCCTTTCCGTGGAGCGAAAAATCCCGGATTGGATTTTTTGCGACTTTATCAACAATGACCAGACAAATAATTCTGGATACCATTATATTTCCAGAATTATTTGTTGGAAGTTCAAAAGTGACCGTTTCGTCTCCTCCATGGAGTGATGTTCCAAAACGGCAACCGGTTCAAGGCCCCTGGCCTCTATCTGGCTGCACAGGGACTTGAAATCAAAAGTACCTTCACCAACTGGCTGATGCAGATCCCGGAGGCCGTTGTTATCGTGAAGGTGCAGTTCGCAAAGCCCATCCGAGAAAGCGTCCAGCCACTGCCCGAGAGTTACCTGGGAGAAGATCAGCAAATGGCCTATGTCGAGGCAAAATCCCAGTTCTTTACCGAGCTTTTCCCTCAACTTTGCGAAGTGATCGGGTCGGGTGTCGAAAACATTTTCCAGGCAAACCCGGGTATTGACCCTGTTTGCCACTTCGAGGAGCTCGCCCCACACCCGGAGGCTGTTTTCCAGCCACAGCTCCTCCCGGAAGGCGAATCGAAACTCATCGAAACCGGGGTGGAAAACGATCTGTCGCGGCCCCACCTGGCGGGCAAGTTCCATAACCTGGGAGAAACGAAGTCTTGTGACCTCGAGGACCCTGGGATCGAATCCGCCGGGTGCAAGGTCTACAAAAGGAGCGTGGAAGGTGAGTTCCTTGCCCTCTTCCCGCCATCTGATCATCGTGGAGATATGGTCCTCGGCCATGGAGTCGAGAAGTTCTCCCGGCAGGTAGATCTCAGGGTAAAGGCCGCAGCTGTCCAGAAATTCGAGGTTCTGGTCTAAATCCTTAAGACTTGCCTTGCCATATAGGGAGGAACAGGTCATGAGCTTCCAGGGGCCGAACTCAGCTTTTCGAGATCATCTCCTCGTACGAGGATCACGAGAGTGTCGCCCGCTTTGATCTCTGTGTTAAACGGGGGGTTGAAATCCATGGAACCGGTGGCGCTCTTTATGGCCAGGATGATAATATTATAGTCCTGTCGGAGCCCGGAGGTAGCCAGGGTAGTCCCGACGAGTTTCGATCCGGAAGCGATGTGCATCTCTTCCAGAACGAGGTCCATCTCCTTGTTCTGGATGATGTTCTCCAGAAAATCCAGGACCGTAGGGCGCATGATGGCCTGAGCTATCCTGTGGCCGCCCAGAAAATATGGGGATATCACCTTGTTGGCCCCTGCCCTGACAAGTTTCTTGATGGTCTCTTCAGCCGCGGACCTGGCCACGATCCTCAGTTTCGGGTTCAGCCCGCGGGCCGTCAGGACGATAAAAACGTTCTGGGCATCGTCGGTCACAACCGAGACCACCCCCGCTGCCCTGTCTATGCCCGCAGCCAAAAGCTCTTCATCGCTGGTGGCGTCCGCTTTCATGTAGAGATATCCAAGCCTGTCGAGCTCATTGAGGACCTCGTCGTCGTTCTCGAGCACAACCAGGGGGATGCCCTTATCCGTAAGTTCCTCGCAAATGATGCGGCCCATCCGGCCAAAACCACAGATAATGTAATGGTCCCGCAGTTTCTGGATCGACTTCATGGATCTCCTCCCGAGCACTGCCCTGATACGGTTTTCCAGAATGAGCCTGCTCGCCGTGCCGACGGCAAAACCCAACGAACCCACACCAAGCAGGATAATGAGGATACTTAGGAACTTACCGGTTACAGAAAGGGGATGTACTTCTCCGTAGCCAACGGTGGAAATAGTGAGGACAGTCATGTAAAAGGCGTCTAAAATATCCCAGCCTTCTACTACCATGTAGCCGACAGTTCCGCCGGCGGCCACCAGAACAGGCAGGGCGAGGGCAACCCTCAAGTGGATCAACATGGAGCCGTGATGACTTCCTCCACCCAAAGGGTCCCGTTCCCCTTTTCCCCTGACCCGGCCGCCTGTCACATGCTCATCCGCAGGTATCAGCCAGATTTAGCGGCCGGACATCCCTGGCAGGACGGCTTATTCTTTTCAGTTCCGCATGACGGTGTTTCAGCCTTGGAGGGCACTGCCGGCCGCGCATAGTCGCTCTTGTACCAGCCGCTTCCCTTGAGAATGAAGTTTGTGGCAGCAATAAGACGCTCAACCGGTCCGCCGCACTTCGTACACTCCTTTACAGGATCATCGGTTATCCTCTGGACAACCTCAAACTCTTTTTTGCACTTGCTGCATCGATATTCATAGGTGGGCATTGAAATGACACTCCTTATCATTTGGTGAAAAGTAAAAGGTGAATCCCGCCAATGGCGGGACTATTCACGATTCACGATTCACTGTTCATCCACCTTCGCATAAAGCTTCGGTGGACAGGCTGTTCACTGACTACTGAATTTAGGCACTATTATCCCCTCTGTCAACGAGGGGAACCTTTCTGGTGCAGTTGTTTCAAATCGTCAGCCACTGACCTGGGGATATTCAGGTTGCCGACACCAACTCCCAGACGCGTCTCCAGCATCCCAGGACCGTGAAAATCGCTGCCCCCGGTGAGGATGAGACCGTACTTTCTGGCCAGGGAACAATAGAGGGCCGTCTCCTCCTTTGAGTGGCTGTAATAATAGGCTTCGACACCGGCGAGCCCCATGGAGGCAAGGCGGGAAAGGAGTTCAGACAGTTCATCCTCCGTCAGTGAAAGTGTCTGGGGATGGGCAAGAACCGGAAGTCCCCCCGCAGACCGAATACGTTCAATGGAAAATTCCGGTGTCATCTTGTCGCGATCGGCATAGGCGGCGGCCCCCTTGCCCAGGTAGCGATCGAAAGCTTCCTTGAATGTGGCTACGTAACCTCTGTTCACCATGGCGGTAGCAATATGGGGACGTCCCATGCTCTCACCGCCCGCGAGAGCGGCCACCTCATCCCATTGGAGCGGACATCCCAGTTGGGCCAGTTTGGACAGTATAATGTGATTTCTGTCGTCCCTGCCGCCCCGGAGCCAGGACAGGGTTTCCACAAGTTCGGCATCCGACGGGTCAACAAAATATCCGAGCATATGCAGCGTACCGGGGTTGTTCTCAGCGCTGATCTCGATCCCTGGAATGAGCTCTATACCTAACTTTGCCGCCTCCTCGGAGGCTTCCGCCAGACCCGAAAGGGTATCGTGGTCGGTAAGGGCTATAACCTGGATACCCATGGCATGAGCGTGGCGCATCAACTCGGCAGGAGAAAGTTTCCCGTCAGAAGCGTTTGAGTGGGTGTGGAGGTCGATCATGTGTTGCGATCCTCCGCAATAGTACCCAGGAGCCAGTACCCGGTATTCAGAAAAAAAACTTAGTTCATAACCAACTGGAAATATTACCTTTCAGGACTATTTAAGTCAACGCCTTGACACGCCTGGCGCACCTGACGGCGCTTGCTTTTTGTTTCATTCCAAAACCAAGATGAAGAGGATAAAAGGGATTGGTTTCTCACTTACCAGGATTAAACCCTTATGTTCAGGTTTTCTCTGCGGTCCTATGCCATAAATACGACTGGATTCCGGATCATTAAGCCGATGGCATGACATCCAGAATGACGTTTATTGAAGTTTTTACCTAGACACCTCGATACCTGGATACCGCTTTTCTCCCCCTCGCGTCTCGTGGTTATCCAAAACTTCTGGCTCCTAGATTCTGACTTCTGAATTCCTGCCGTTTCTGCTACCTTTCCTCCTATGGAACGTTCTTTCGGGAATTACATCCTCCACGAACGAGTGGGCATCGGAGGCATGGGGGAGGTCTTCAGGGCTACAAAACACGGACCTGACGGGTTCGAGGTACAGGTGGCCCTAAAAGTCATCCTTCCTCACCTTGCCAGGGAAGAGTCGTTCAAGAAGAGGTTCTCCCGCGAAGCAAACCTGGCAGCTTCCCTTCAACACCCGAATATAGTCAAGGTCAACGGTTTTGACATCATCGATGGAACCCCCGTTATCGAAATGGAATATGTACCGGGGGCTGATCTCCGGAGGATCCTGCGCCTGTCTTCCCCCAGGGAAAAGCTTTCCCTGAATGAATCGATCGCGATCCTCTATGCAGTGGGAAGAGGGCTTAACCATGCACATCGTCAGGGGGACGGGGAAAAGGGTGAAGGAGGGATCATCCACTGCGATCTCAACCCTCACAACATTCTCATATCCACCCTGGGAGAGGTTAAAATCGCCGATTTCGGGATCGCACGCGCCATGCTCGGTGATATAGCCGCCAGCGCCACCATAAGGGGAAAGCTGGCCTATATGTCACCAGAACAGATGGAAGGCAGGGAACTGGACCAGGCCACGGATCTTTTCTCCCTGGGCATCATCGCTTATCAGCTGTTATCGGGAAACCACCCTTTTGATCGGGGAAGCGAAGCCGCAACCATCTCTGCCATCGGGAAGGCTGAACATATTCCTCTGCGCAACGCAGCCTCTGGGCTGCCCTCTTCCCTCTATGAACTGGTGGACCGGCTTCTCACGCTCGATCCGGCCGAAAGACCTCCCAACGCCGCTTCGGTCCTGGAAGCCCTGGAACCGCTTGTCCTGCCCTCTGCCGTCACTTCACTCGCCAGTCGGGTACGCTCCCTGGTGCCTGAAACACACCACGCAGCTGGTATCGTTTTAAACAGTTCACTGACGGCACCGACGATCCCGCGATCCAGAAGGTCACGTCTCTGGCCATATCTGGCCATGGGTACAGCAGGCATTGCTCTCGTCGCAGGTGTTTTTCTTCTCCCCACAGGCATGGAGTCGAACACCGCTCTCCCAATGCAAATAAAGGCTGTGGCGCCGGAACCGGTCTCCACACCATCCCCCCAGCCTGAAGCACTTCCTCTCGAACACACCATAACTCTGGGATCAGTGCCTCCTGGAGCCAGCATCCTGGCTGACGGTATCCCGGTTGGGACCACCCCGGTGTCGATCAGGAGCGGTTTTGATGACTCCACAGTGAACATGGAGGCCAGACTCTACGGATACAGGGATGAACCTTTTCGGATCCCACCCGGAGTGGATGAGCAGTACGTTGTCACCCTGGTCCCTTTGCCCACAGGCACCGTCAGGATCAGCGCCAACCCCTGGGCCAGGGTGATCTTCAGGGGCGAGGAAAAGGGCTATACACCCGTAACCATCCCGGACGTTCCCGTGGGAAAGCATACCTTTATCTTGAGTTACGATCCCCTGGGCGTGGAGCGGAAAGTCGGCAAGGAAGTCAGGGAGGGGATGAATACAGTCAGTGTGGATATGGGGGAAATTCCGTGATCTGTGATCCGCGGTGCGTGAAGCGTGAAGCGTGAAGCGTGAAGCGTGAAGCGTGAAGCGTGAAGCGTGAAGCGTGAAGCGTGAAGCGTGAAATCGAACAAGGTGTGCGGTGCTTTGTCAAGTGTGGTAAACGTGATCAGGGATCCCGGATTCCGGATTGAGAATTCTGGATTTATATCAATGAATTTTGTTCCGTTTTAATCCTCAATGCTCAATTCGGAATTCTCAATACATTTGGGAGCTTTTCTTGATAAATCTCAACAACATCAGTGTCACATATCAAACCGACGCCGGGGACCACAACGCCCTGAACAATGTGGACTTTTCCCTTGAAACCGGTTTATCATGCGTCTTTATTGGCCCAACCGGCTGCGGGAAATCCTCCCTTCTGTACCTTCTTGCCGGCCTGCTCAAACCTACCTCCGGACAGGTGATCGTAAACGGTGAACCGCTGGTCTCGGTGCGCCTTTCCACCAGCCTTATCCTTCAACAGCACGGCCTCTTTCCGTGGAAAAATACCTTTGAAAACACCTCCCTGGGACTTACCTTGCGGGGGGCGGAAAAAGAAGGAAGATCGGCGACTATCAAAGCTCTTATGGAAGATATGGGCATCTGGGATGTCCGCGACAGTTTCCCGGGTCAGCTCTCCGGCGGACAAAGACAGCGTGTAGCCATTGCCCGCTCTCTTGCCACTGAACCTGACCTTCTCCTCATGGACGAACCTTTCTCCGCCCTCGACTCCATGACACGGGAGTCCCTTCAGAACCTGGTCCTCGGCCTTTGGAGAAAACGGTCCTTCACCTTTGTCCTCGTCACCCACAGCATCGAAGAGGCGGTGTTCCTGGGCAGGCGGATCGTCATCCTTTCCCCCCGTCCGGGCAGGATAATTTCCATACTGGACAACCCTGGCATGGGTGAGGGATCATATCGCCTCAGCGAGGAGTATCATTTAAAGTGCCGGGAGATCCGTCAAATTGTGGAAGGAATATCGTGAAATACGAGAAGGGGAAAACAGGGCCCTACCTGCTTGCCCTGACGTTTATTTTCCTCCTCTGGCAGGGGGCAGCCCTGGTGCTCAGGACTGAAGCTCTCCCAGGGCCAATATCCGTTATGGCCGCATTTGTTGAGGAGATAAGTGGATCCCTTGGCAATCACTTTTTTATCTCCACCTACAGGGTCCTCGCAAGTCTGCTTCTGGCCCTTGTCACTGCCGTCCCGATAGGGATCGCCATGGGACGCATCAAGGGGGTGGACTCTTTGGCATCCCCTCTTGTCTACCTCACATATCCTGTTCCCAAGATCGCATTTCTTCCACTGGTCTTACTCGTCTTCGGAATAGGCGACAGCTCCAAGATCTTTCTTATCGCTTTTATCCTTTTTTTTCAGATCCTGGTTACCACCCGTGATGCCGCACGTGAGATCCCTAAAGAGTACATTCTGTCCATGCGAAGCCTGGGAGCCAACAGGGCGCAGAAAGCGGTTCACCTCGTTTTGCCGGCGGTGCTGCCCAGCATTCTGACCAGCCTGAGGATCGGCATCGGCACTGCCATAGCCGTTCTCTTCTTTGTCGAATCCTTCGCAACCAATCAGGGGCTGGGTTTCTTCATCCTCGATGCCTGGAGTCAGCTGGATTACGAAAGTATGTACGCGGGGATCGTCGCCATGGGGCTTCTGGGAGTGGTACTGTATGAGGGGGTTGAGGTCCTGGACCGGACGCTGTGCAGGTGGAATAAGATCTGATCTCAAATCTCAGAGAGAGTTTAAAGCCTTTTTAAAAGAGCTGCCCATCCGAGGAAGGGCAGCTCTTTGGATTGAACGTTTTGTTAAAGGTGCAGATCAGATCACGCCGTGAGCAAGCATGGCTCGGGCCACCTTGATGAATCCGGCGATATTGGCGCCCACAACGTAGTTGCCCGGGTCTCCGTACTCTTCAGCGGTCTCGTAGCAGAGCTTGTGGATGTTTTTCATGATCCTGTGAAGTTTCTCTTCGGTGTCCTCAAAGGACCAGGCATCCCGCATGGCGTTCTGCTGCATCTCGAGGGCAGAGGTGGCAACACCACCGGCGTTGGCTGCTTTACCTGGACCGTAGGCGATCTTCGCCCCCAGGAACACCTCGACTCCCTTGGGGGTCGTAGGCATGTTGGCACCTTCTCCAACCGCGATACAACCGTTTTTCACAAGTGCTTTGGCGTGCCTGCCGTGGAGCTCATTCTCAGTTGCCGAGGGCATGGCCACCTGGCAGGGAATATCCCAGATATTGCCGCCTTCCTTGTAGACTGCGTCCTTGTGGTAATCGACGTAATCCTTGATCCGCCTTCTTTCCACCTCTTTGAGCTGCTTGATGAGGTCCAGATCCAGGCCTTTCTCATGGAGAATGACACCATCGGAATCGGAACAGGCAATGCACTTGCCGCCAAGCTGGTGGATCTTCTCGATGGTGTAGATGGCAACGTTTCCGGAACCGGAAACCGTGCAGACCTTGCCATCAAAGCTGTCGCCTCTGGCTTTGAGCATCTCGTCAACGAAATAGGCGGCACCGTAACCGGTGGCCTCCATCCGGACCAGGGAGCCTCCCCAGCCAAGACCCTTTCCGGTCAGTACCCCGGCTTCCCACCTGTTGCTCAGCCTCTTGTACTGCCCGTACATATAACCGATCTCGCGGGCGCCCACGCCGATATCCCCAGCGGGCACGTCGGTATGCTCTCCGATGTGCCTGTGAAGCTCGGTCATGAGGCTCTGGCAGAACCGCATGACCTCTGAGTCAGACCTGCCTTTGGGATCGAAATCGGAACCACCCTTAGCGCCACCGATGGGCATTCCGGTCAGGGCGTTTTTGAAGATCTGCTCAAAACCCAGAAATTTAATGATCCCCAGGTAGACCGTCGGATGGAAACGAAGCCCACCCTTGTAGGGGCCGAGGGCGCTGTTGAACTGTACGCGGAAGCCGCGGTTGATCATGTCCTCACCCTTGTCGGTCGTCCACGGTATCCTGAAAATGATCTGTCTTTCAGGCTCGCAGATGCGCTCGATGATCTTGTGCTGAGCGAATTCCGGGTGTTTTTTAAGAACAGGCCCCAGGGACTCGAGCACTTCCTTGACCGCCTGGTGAAACTCCTTTTCTGCCGGGTTTCTGGTGATGACTGCATCGTAGATTGGCTGAATTGTTTTGTCTAATCCATTTCCCATACGTTCCTCCGTTCCCTTTGTGTCTAAATATTTCTTTTGATCGGCTGCCGTCTCAGGTATTTAACTGTGCATTTTTCCCCATCGGGGGAGGATTCCGTGTCGATCATCGCCACCAAATCCGGAACAGTCTGGGTTGAAAATATGATCAGCGGCAAAAACTACCTGACGACCTGGTGAACAATCTAATAATGCAAATACCATACCTATTTATCGCCCCACAGCAAGCCAATTTTTGCCAACAATTACAATAATTTACATGATGTCGTCAAAATAACCCGCCTCCCGACGAAGGCAAATTGTAGATATTCAACACAAAAACGTTATTTTGCTACACTTTTCTATTTTACTGGACAGTCGTTTTTTTTGTACTATCATACGTATGAATTATTGCACCCCCGAGATCAAACGGCCCTTCAAAGAAACCTTTTTAATCCTTGCATCCATTACCCTTGTACTGATCCTCGCGGGAGCCCTTCCCACTGCGGCAGAGCCTTACGGAGACCGCATACTGATGTTGTCCGAGGGGAAGGCTCTCGGCCTTGGACAGATCCTGTCAGACCTGAAAGGGGCATCCCTTATCTTTGTGGGTGAGCAGCATGGTGATACAAGGCATCATGATCTCCAGTTGCGGGTTCTGAGAACACTTCACAATTTGGGGATCCCTGTTGCTATTGGCCTGGAGATGTTCACCGCAAGAGACCAGGAGTACCTTGACTCCTGGATCCAGGGAACTCTTTCGGAAAAGGCGTTTCTTCGGGCCCACGAGAGAAATTGGGGGAATACCTGGCACCTGTACAGCCCCATCTATCGCTATGCCCGGGAAAAAAATATCCCCCTGGTTGGCCTGAACGTTCCGGAGGAGATCACCACCCGGGTGGCCCGCCGGGGTTTTTCATCCCTATCTCCTGAACAGCGAGCCCAACTGCCTCTGGTCAGCTGCGATATTGACGAAAAATACAGGTCCTTCATCCAGATGGCCCTGTCCGCCCATGAACCGTCAAAAAGCAGCAGCGCCTTCGAGAGTTTCTGCGAAGCACAACTCGTATGGGATACCACGATGGCCTTCAGACTGGTCCGGCACCTTGAACGCAACCCGGGCATAACCGTGATTGTAATGGCCGGCAATACCCACTCCTGGAGACCCGGTATCCCGGAACAGCTCAGCCGGTTCGCAGACGGGATCGACTACCGGATCATCCTCCCGGAAATTCCTCCAGTACAGACACGACAGTTCATCGACAGTAGTGTGGCGGATTATCTGTGGCTGCTTCAGTAGAACGTAGAACGTAGAACGTAGAACGTAGAACGTAGAACGTAGAACGTAGAACGTAGAACGTAGAACGTAGAACGTAGAAAAAGTGTTGTTTTTTACCTACTATGGTTGTCAAGTGGTTTTGGGCCTTTATTCTGTGTTCCGTGTTCAGTTTTCTGTTTTAAATTTCCACCTTTCCTCATGACCCAGGTGGATCATATTATGAAGGATCTATTGGAAGACAGTCTGAAATAGGCGGTGATCGATGACCGGTAATCGGTAATCGGTATAAGATGAGAGTCGAGGATGAACATTGATGACTTCGCAAAAAGTCATCAATGCGCCCCGCGCGGGGAGCCCAAATCAATGACTCACTCCGTAAGTCATTGATTTGTAAGGAAAGGGAAACGAACGCTTTTCCCTTTCCGTGGAGCGAAAAGTCCCGGATTGGACTTTTTGCGACTCGATCAAAATTAGAAAGTGGAAAGTGGAAACCCTTCGACAAGCTCAGGGTCCCGAGCCCGGTCGAGGGAGTGGAAAGTGGAAAAAAATGAAAGAGCAAAGGGCGTAAAAGGCCTTAAATATTCCGTCATTCCGGAAATTTCTCGTGAGAGAGATTATCCGGAATCCATGGATTCCCGCATTCGCGGGAATGACGGTGTTGTGGGCACATGTACGGGGGAACTGACGACTGAGCGACAAGATGGCCAGGTGACTGAGCGAAAAGTTGAACACAAGCAATGAATGGCAAAAAGGGACAGATGATAATGACAAGTTTAAAGTGGAAACCGGTTTTTTTAGTTCTTCTCATTTGTCTTTTCAGCTCCAGAATTTCCAGCGCAGCCACTGCCAAAGAAATTCTGGAGAAAGTGGACGATCTATGGCGGGGGGAATCCAGTTTTGCCGAAATGACCATGGAGGTCGTAACGGAACATTACGAAAGATCCATGAAGCTCAAGGCATGGTCCCTCGGCAAGGAACACTCCCTGTTCGTTATCACCTACCCTCCCAAAGATCGCGGTGTAGCCACCCTTAAAGCCGAGAAGGACATCTGGAACTATTTGCCACGAGTTAATCGTGTCATTCGTGTCCCTACCTCCATGATGATGGCCAACTGGATGGGCAGCCATTTCACTAACGATGACCTGGTCAAGGAAAGCCGCATGTCGGAAGATTATGATGCCGAAGTCACTTTCGAGGGTGAAAAAGACGGCACCAGTGTTTACGAGATCGCCCTTCTGCCCAAACCTGAGGCACCTGTGGTCTGGGGGCGCATCGAGATCACCGTCATCCAGGAAACGTTGATCCCCATACGGTCCCTTTATTATGATGAGGATGGGATTCTTTCCAGGACAATGCTCTTTGACGACGTTAAAAAGCTGGGCGGCAGGCTTGTTCCCGCCACAATGGTCCTCGTGCCGGAGGACAAACCTGAGGAAAAGACTGTCATCACCTACGATTCCCTCGAACTCGGTCTCGGACTTAAACCCGAATTCTTTTCCCGCAATACACTGACCCGGAAGGATCTGGTCCGATGACACTCATAAAGATGGCCTGGCGGAACCTCTGGAGAAACTCCAGACGGACCTTTATAACCATCTTTTCCATGGCCTTTGGCCTTACCATGATGATCGTGGGTTATGCTCTCATGGACGGAATGCTCAACCAGATGGTCCACTACGCCACAGTCCTTGGAACCAGTCACGTGCAGGTTCACCACCCAGACTATCTCGAAGACCACTCCCTCTACGACACAATAAACGCTCCCGGAACCCTTCTGGAGGACATTTCCGGAACGGGCCTTGGGTCGGCTGCCCCCAGGATATTCGCCACCGCCCTGGTCAGTTCCGGACAGCAGTCAGCCGGCGGCCAGCTTTGGGGGATCGATCCCGCACTGGAAAATTCAGTCACTGAGCTTTACAAACACCTTGAAACAGGCACATGGCTGGCACCGGATCCCATGGGACAGATAGTCCTGGGACGGAACCTTGCCAGGACCCTTTCAGCCGGACCTGGTGATGAGGTCGTCGTACTCACCCAGGCCGCAGACGGCTCCCTGGGTAATGCTCTTTACACCGTATCAGGAACCCTCAAAAGTATCGGGGAGGCTCTGGATCGGGGCGGCGTTATCATGCATATCAAGAACCTTTCAGATCTTCTGGTAATGGACAGCAAAGTCCACGAGATCGCCATAAGGTTGAACGACCCTGACGCATTGGACACGGCCTCTAGCACCCTGAATGAAACGCTGGACCAGAAAACCTACAAAGTCGAAAACTGGAAACAGCTGTTCCCGGAATTGGCCGAGTACCTTCGGGTGAGTTCCAGCAGCATGACCATTATCCTTTTCATCATTTTTGCCGTGGCGTCCCTGGGTATCGTCAACACCCAACTCATGTCTCTCTTCGAACGCACCAGAGAGGTGGGCATTATGAGAGCCCTGGGGTTGAGCCCCCTTTCAGTGGCGGTTCTCGTTCTTTTCGAAACCCTGTTTCTCGCAATGATCGCTGCCGTGGCAGGAGGAATTGCAGGCGTGTTGTGGTCCCTGCGGCTGGAGAGTGTCGGTTGGGACATCTCCTGGATGGGTGGGAGCTTTGCCTTCGTAGGAGTCGCTTTCGACCCCCATATGTACGCCACCCTGACGCCCGCCGCCGTGATCGATTCCATTGTCGTTATGGTGATCGTCGTCCTGATAGCAAGTCTGTACCCGCTTTTCAGGGCCGCGAGGATCTCACCTGTCGATGCCATCGGGAGGGGGCGCTGATGGTTATAAAACTGGCTTTCAGAAATTTGAGAAGACATCTGCGCAGAACGATCATCACCGTTGCGGCCATCGGTTTGGGAACAGGTCTTGCGCTTTTTTCCATCGGGCTCGGGGATGGCGGCCATCAGCAGATGATCGAGAACGGTGTCCGTATCGGACAGGGGCACCTCACTGTCCAGCGGGACGGGTTCCTGGAATCGCCCTCATCTTCCTTGTACATTGAGGACCCGGACCCATTTATGGCTATTATCTGGGATTCTCCCTATGTGGACAGGGCCTTCCCCAGGATCAGAGGAGAAGGGATCCTGGCCACGGCAGCGGGAGCGGAGGGCGTTATGTTCCAGGGGATCGACCCATCCGCACCTGGCGAAGCGGCGATCTTCAAAGACAGCCTTTCCGAAGGTGAATTCCTTACTGACTACAACGCCGCCCGCGTCTATCTTGGAACCAAGCTCGCTGACAGGCTGAAGCTTAAACTGGGCAAGAAGGCGGTCCTCACCACCCAGGACGCCGCCGGAGAGATCACCAGCACTCTTCTGAGAGTGCAGGGTATTTTTAAAAGCGGGTCCGGGACCATAGATGGAAGCATCTGCATCATTCCCATCGGATTTCTCCAGGAAGCGCTCAGCATGGGGAGAGGTGTTACCTCCATTGCCATCTACCTGAATAATCCCTTCAAGCAGGAACATGCCTTTGAAGAGATAGGCTCGCAATTGCCTCGGGGACAGACTTATCTTTACAAGTGGCAGGTGCTTCAACCAGACCTCAGGGATTATGTCGTTATCGATGATGCCTTCGGCTATATGATCTACGCTGTCATCTTGCTCATCGTTGCCATCGGTGTGCTCAATACCGTACTCATGTCTGTCATGGAGCGGCGCAGGGAGATCGGCATCCTGACTGCCCTGGGTATGGAAAACAGGCATGTAATGCTAATGGTCCTGGTGGAAACAGTTTTTATCACCCTTCTGGGCATCCTTTTTGGTTTAGCAATAGGCCTTGGAGTGAACTGGTATTTTTCTACCTACGGCCTGGATCTTTCCCAATGGTCACCAGAGGAGTGGAGTCTGGCCGGGACCGTTATCGATCCAGTCCTCAGATCACACCTCAGGCCCCATAGAGCCTTCGGGCTGTGTTTTCTCGTGTTCCTGCTGACAGTGACCATGGGCATCTACCCCGCCTGGAAAGCGTCGAGGACCCTGCCGGTGGAGGCGATGGAGAAACCGTAAACAAAGCCCAACGTCCAATGTCCAAAGTCCAAAGGGAGTCCAGATCTTTTTGAATTCTGTATCTTGGATCTTGGACCTTGGATTTTAGATCTATAGGAGACCTGCCATGAGTATCATCAGAACCGAACACCTCTCCCGCTACTACAAGCAGGGGCCTGTCCAGATCCACGCCCTTCAGGATGTGAACCTGACCATCGAAAAGGGCGACTTCGCGGTCCTCGCAGGACCCTCAGGGTCCGGGAAAACAACCCTTCTCAACATGATCGGGGCCCTGGACAAACCCTCAGAGGGCAAGGTGTGGCTCGATGGACACGAGATAACAAACCTGTCGCGCCGGCAGACGTCTCACCTCAGGAGAGACCGGATCGGCTTCGTCTTCCAGTTCTACAACCTGATCCCTGTTCTAACCGCCTACGAGAATGCTGAATTCGTCCTCCTGCTCCAGGGAGTCGATCACGATATCAGGAAGAGGAAGGTCATGGCCCTTCTGAAAAAGGTGGGCCTTGAGGGGCTCGAGAAAAGAAAACCCCACGAACTTTCCGGCGGTCAGCAGCAAAGAGTGGCCGTAGCGAGAGCTCTTGCCTCCGATCCGGTGGTGATCCTTGCAGACGAACCGACAGCCAACCTGGACAGCCACACTGAAGAGGGGCTCATGGACCTCATGGAAAACCTCAACCGGGAAATTGGAACCACCTTCCTGTTCTCATCCCACGATCCTGACGTGATCAAACGGGCCAGGAGGCTCATTGTACTGAGAGATGGGGAGATCCTTTCTGACGAAAGGATCAGCCCAAGGCCCAATGACCCATGACCAAAGTAGAGATTCATAAGCGTGCCCATCTTTTGGCTTTATACTTCTTGTCCACCATCTTGTCCGCCGTAGCCTTGTGCGAAGGTGGAAGCTCGAAGAGCGACGGTGGATGGGCTTTGGCCTCCCACCCATGCCGGACATTACCTAAAATGAAGAGTAACTCCAGGCGCATAGTTCTACTCACACTGACGATGTGGCTTCTGCTCGTGCCGCCAGTGGAATGTCCGGCATGGGTGGGCCTCGAACTTGACGGCAAAATCGCAGGGGTCCGGGACCCCTACGGAGCAACGGGGACGGAGGGCAGCGGCTCCTTGTGGGAATTTTCAGGCCGGGCAATGTATCAGGAGAGCTTCGGCCATCTGGACACCGAGTTTCACTGGCTAGGCCAATATCTCCACTCTACCGGCGAAATCCGGTTTGCACCGGTTTCCTCAGAATCACCCTTTCGCAGCCTTGATCTGGAAAAGGTACACAGCCAGGACGAGAGCACAACCCTGATCTCCGAGGTTGACCGTCTTTCCCTGACATGGACAACTCCCGGTCTCAGCCTGACAGCTGGACGCCAGGCGATCAGTTGGGGAGAAGCTTTTTATTTCAACGTAGGGGATCTCTTCGGCGCCTTTCCCATCACTGAGACCAACCGGCGCTACAAACCGGGCATCGACGGTGTGGCCGCTACCGTGAACCTGGGTCTTTTTTCCGGCCTGTCCCTGGTTGATATACCGGTTGAGGATGAGAGTGACAGCGTTGCCATCCATACCTACTTTCCACTGGGTTCGGGAACCTGTTCCCTTACAGGGGGCCACATACTCGAAGACGACAAAGCCGGCGCCGGCTACACGGTGGACATCGCCGGGACACAGGTCTACGGTTCCCTGTTGTTGACCAGGACATCTGTCAGGGATGAGTATTCCCAGGCTGTTTTGGGAGCCGAAAGACAGGTTGGCCCCTACACCTTATTGGTTGCAGAGCTTTACCGCAACGGGTGGGGCACCGGGGATCCGGACGATTATCCCGCGCTGATATTATCCGATGAATATATGTCAGGAAATGTTTTTACACTGGGAAGATACAATATGGCCTTCCAGGTATCGCGCCAGATAAATCCCCTCATGACCCTGACACCAGCCATTTTCGCAAACCTGTCTGACGGCAGCGCACTACTGCGCCTGGACGGTTCCTGGTCCCTTTCGGACCTGACGGGTCTTACCGGCGGGCTATTTTTTGGGATGGGCGAACGGCCGCATGCAGGGATACCCCGGAGCGAGTACGGAAGTATACCGATTTCGATCTACGTGGAGATCGTACATAACATCTAGAAGCCAGTAACCGGAAGGAAGATCGGTATGTAAGTATCTAGGTGTCGAGGTGTCTAGGTAACGGCAAAACGAAGAAAACATTAACGTAGGATCACGCAGTTGTAGCGAACAAATAACGGAAGTTAGAAGTTTTCACCTAGATACCTAGAAACCTAGATACCGGGACACAGCCTTTATTCTTCCAAATGTATCCTGGGAAGTTTTATAGTGAAAACGGTACCACCCTCGGTACCGGGACGGAAGGTGATCTCTCCCATGTGGAGATTGACGATGCGGCTTACGATGGTCAGGCCCAGACCCGTCCCGACATTTCCCTTGTCCCTTGCCAGGGAGGTTCGGTAAAACATATCGAAGATCTTTTTCGAATCCTCCTCTTTAATACCTATCCCCGTGTCAGAGATCTGGATACATGTCACATCACCCTCTTCCCAGGCGTCCAAAGTGACCTGACCACCCTTCGGTGTGTACTCAATAGCGTTGGACAGTATATGCCGCATGGCGCTATAGAACAGTTCGCGATCAGCTTCCAATGGTGAAAGGTTGTCTTTGTACCTGAGCGTCAGTGATATCCCCTTGTCATCCGCCTTGAGCTGAAACTGTTCCTTGACCCTGGCAAGCTCTTTCACCAGGTTCTGGGGAGTAATGTTCAGCTCACAACCGCCTGAGTCCAGGATCGCCAGCTCCTTTACATCGTCAATGAGCCGTTCCAGCATTTTCGAATCATGGTTCGCCTCTTCAAGGATCCTCTCCAGGTCAGGGTTATCGGCAATGGGAAGCTCATCAGAAAACCTCTGGAGTACGGTCCGTATCCTTATCAAAGGTTCCCTGAGATCGTCTGAAACAAGGGTAAGGAAGTGCCGCCTCCCATCGAGGGCCCTCCGAAGGTCTTCAGCCTGGACCCGGGTCCCATCCGCGAGAATACTGTTATGAATGATCTCGCCGAAATGGTGTCCAAGCATGGTGAACAGGTCCAGTTCCTCTTTAGTGAAGATGTAAGGATCCGTAGACACGACCCCCATCACACCCAGTACAGTTTCCTTGGAGGACACAGGGAAAAGAGCAACTGACGCGATACCGCTGATGTTCAGCGCTTGAATAAGGGAATCAGGCATGCTGTCCGTCTGCTGAACCACCATGGGCTTCCTGGTTATGAGCACTTCACTGAGGATCGTATCCTCAATGTTCAGCAGCTCCAGTTGAGCGGAGAACTGTTCCCAGCCTTCCCATCGCATTTTGATGTTGACCAACCTGTGATCCTCGGATGAATTGATAAAACCACCGTCAAAACCCATGATGCTGATGACCCGCCCCAGAAGGTCAGTCCACAGCTCCTCAGGCTTGATACCTGCCTGCATATTCTCCGTTATGGTGTGGATAGCCATGAGAACCCTGTTCCTTGAACTGAGGGCCTTCTCACTCTCTTCAAACCTGACGAAGGTGAATACAAGGAAAAACGCGGCTGAAACAAGAAGCTGAATGTATTCCTCAAAAGGCTCTACAAGTGTCTCATAACCGGCCCACTCCATAAAATTGAAAATGGCGTTTAGCAAAAACAGAACAATGAGAAGCATCAGGGGTTGGAATAACCTCTTCTGCCTGACTGGTGGACGGAGGACGATCCACAAGGCATAGGCAAGAAAGAGAACGCCCAGGAGATCCAGGAAGCTGATGAGGTTCATGGTGTATCCCTGCTCTCATCTGCGCTGCCCAGCAATATGCGGCGGCAGCCAACAGCCACATACATAGCGCCTGCCGCCGACAGGGAATGCTCCATAATATTGATCAGGTCTTCAAGGAAGAACTCTTCAAGATTAGTGAGGAAAAAACTGCCGACTATACAGAAAAACCCATAGGTGATGAAGGCGTAATTGCCACCAAGGAGAGTCCTCCTGTTGTAGATCACGTAAAGGAGAACCAGGAGACAAAGGGAAAGCCCCAGCGCTTCGGATGTGTTGAGTGTTACACCAGACATATACCCCCTCATTTCCGCTATTCTAAACAGAATCAGGGAGGAAAAAAACCTTTTTTAACAATGTGTAGAACCGGGGAGCGGGGAGCGGGGAGCGGGGAGCGGGGAGCGGGGAGCGGGGAGCGGGGAGCGTGGGAGCGAATGACCTGCGCAGAAATGCTGTCAAGTACGAAAGTCAATTGACGGAAGCGACCCCGGGATTGCTTCGGCATATACCATGGCCTCGCAATGACGCCGACCTGTGGCCGGAGTTGCGGGTTTCAGGTTTCAGGTTCCGGGTTCCGGGTTATGGGCCTTTTCGCCAAGTCGCTCAGTCGCCAAGTCGCAACGTTCTATCATCGGCTTCCCCCCGTGTCTCCGTGTCTCCGTGTCCCCGCGTCTCCGTGTCCTCGTGTCCTACCGCTTGCATTCCTGCCCCCCCACCGCTATTATTAACAAATGGATAGGGAGAGACCGGCAGCGGAGTGCACACCGTGCCTGAAGTGCCAGGGATCGGGTTACCAGGCCATGGGGTGCAACCTCTTTCCTTGTCCGGAATGCCACGGGAAGGGAGTCGCCGCGCCCGAAAGAATAGTCCAAAGTCCAACCTTGATGACTTCGCAAAAAGTCATCAATGCGCCCCGCGCGGGGCGCCCGAATCAATGACTGCGGGTGTAAGTCATTGATTTGTGAGGAAAGGGAAAACCACGCTTTTCCCTTTCCGTGGAGCGAAAAGTCCCGGATTGGATTTTTTGCGACTCTGGTAACGTCCAAGGTCCAAAGTACCAGGTCCCAGAATTAAAACACTGTGGACCGTTTATTCAGCAGGCGAGGATAATACTGTTCCTTCAGATTAGAAGTTTTTCTCCGGTATCTTTCATAGCTTATTCACATCAGCTGGTCCTATCAAACCGACAAGACATCGACCAACAGATTCATATCCATTCCCCTCTCCTGCATTAGCCCGCAACCAGTTTGCGGCAGGAGGAGCAGGGCTTATGGATCGAAGTACATTGACGAGACCCGGTTCCACGCCGATAGTGGGCCTGCGCAGACCGGGGGGCCTTCCCTGGATACCCTGGCGATGGATCAGAAGACGCTACTCTCCTGGAGCATGGGAAGGGCTTGCGTCCCTGTTTAATGGCTATCATTACATCCATTCCATTATGGACATCGAGAAGATCAGGTCAAAGATCCCACCTCGTTCCGGTAATGATGCATGCCTCCGGTGCGGCCAATGCTGCGCGGAGCTCATCCCTGAACCGATATCCGACGAAAAAATGCTTCGTTGGGCAGATGCCGGGAACCCGGCTCACATGTTCCATGCCCCCATCACGGAAGGTCCTCGCGCGGGAAGGTTTTACACCGGCTGGTATTACCAGGGTGTGAGGCTTAAGATGTGTCCACTACTGCTCCGCGATCCCGCCACCGGCGACAAGTACTGTGTCGTTTACCATATGGGCCCGGGGCATCGCCCCCCCGGCTGCGAGGGGTTCAAACCGAACTGGCCACACTGTGAGGTGAGCCAGAGGCCGCTTGTTCCCTGAAGGAGTTCAGGGAACGAGGTACAAACCGTTTGACACGGAGACACGGGGACTCGGCGACCCGGAGAATTTTCACACCCCCGTCTCTCCTCCATCGCGTCACCGCGTCTGGTTTCTCCCCGCGTCGCCGCGTCCTGTACGTATTTAGCTCTTCCCCTGTTTACTCCCCGGCCGCTCACGGTCAGTATTCTTTAAATCTGATCCCACATTACAATGAATAGACCCATTTCCCGAGGTATGCCTTGACCCAAAACAGCCCCCCGGGACCTGACCGGGCCCCGATAAAAACCGGCCAGGACATACAAGAAAGAGACATTCCCAGAACAATGGGACGCCAGATATGGCACCTGCTGCCCTTCGTCCGGCCTTACAGGAAAAGGGTGGCAGTTGGTCTCGTTTCCAACGTTTCAGCAAGGGCATTCGACCTTCTGCCCATCCTCGTCGTCGGGCAGGCGGTGGACCGGCTGGCGGCCGGAATCTCGGGCCATGAGACCGCCCAGCCCATCATTTTTCTCTGGTATGCTCTGGTCATTTTTGCCACCTTCCTCGGTCTGGCACTGTCCCAGACTACAAGTGATTACGCCTGGGACACCCTTGCCCAGAAGGTCCGTCACGACCTGAGGGTGAGCCTCTATGACCACCTGCAGAAGCTGGACTTCTCCTTCTTCGACGAACGGCAGACAGGCGATCTTATGAGCGTTCTGTCTAACGACGTGGATAACCTTGAAAGTTTTCTCTCAGATGCCACCACAAGCATGGTCAGGATCACGATCACCTTTGCCGGGACCCTGGCTGTCCTTCTCTTTCTGGACTGGAGGCTGGCGCTCCTGTTGTTTTTGCCCCTTCCCTTCGCCTTCCTCGCCATCCGATTTTTCGTCACCCGGGTTCAGCCCCAGTACAAAATGGCCAGAAAAGCGGTAGGAGACATGAACGCTATACTGGAGAACAACATCCAGGGAATGGGAGTCATTCAGGCCTGCACAGCCCAGTCCGACCAGTCCGGCAGGATTTAAAGGCAATCGGCCAAATACCGGGACGCCGCCGTAGCCGCGGCCGGCTCAAGGGCCCGTTTCATACCCCTGATCTATGTCATCGCCGGGGCCTCCTACGCAACCCTTATCGGGGGGGTGCCTGGCTCACCTTCACCGGACACGGGCCTTCCATAGGTGACTACACGAGCTTCGTTCTTTACGCCATGCGGCTCATCATGCCCCTTTTCGTTTTCGGGGTGCTCATCACCCAGATCCAGCGCAGCGAGGCAAGCGCCCAGCGTATTACGGACTTACTGAAGACCGAGCCGTCCATAAAGGACAAACCCGACGCCATTCGTCTCGAGAAAGCGCCATCAGCCATTGAGTTCAAGGATGTACACTTTGCCTATCCCGGCAGAAAACCGGTGATCCACGGTGTGAACTTCACCCTCGAAAGGGGCAAGGTCATCGGTGTTGTGGGGCCCACCGGGGCCGGAAAATCCACCCTCATCAAGATGCTGCTGCGCTATTACGACCCCGTGAAAGGGCAGATCCTGGTGGACGGCCGTCCCCTTGCGGACATGGCTGTGAACACCTGGAGGCAGCACATAGGGTATGTCAGCCAGGATGCGTTCCTGTTTACGGGCACCATGACGGAGAACCTTCTCCTGGGACGGCCCGACGCGACCTTTGACGAGATCCGGGAAGCCGCCGGGATCGTGGGCGCCAGGGAGTTCATAGAAAGCCTGCCGGAAGGCTACGACACCACTGTCGGCGAGCGGGGCATGAAACTCTCGGGAGGCCAGCGCCAGCGGATCTCCCTGGCCCGCGCGGTCCTTCGCAACCCCACGGTGCTGGTCCTCGCCGAAGCCACCTCCGCCGTGGACACCCGCACCGAGGAGGCCATCCAGGAGAACCTCCACCGGTTCCGGAAGGGCCGGGCCACCCTTGCGGTGGCCCACCGCCTCTCTACAGTGCTAAAGAGCGACGAGATCCTGGTACTGGTGGACGGCCTGGTTGTTGAGCGGGGCGACCACCAGAGCCTTCTCATAGCAGGGGGCGTCTACGCTGACCTGTGGGCGGTGCAGAGCGGCCATGCTGAGGAAGCCAACCACAACTCCATTAGCGAGTAATCGTTCAACAATCATCTAACAGATCATTAATAGTCCGCGCCCCGAGGGGGGCGCCCGGATCAGTGACTGTCGATATAAGTCATTGATCCGTGAGGAAAGGGAAAACCACGCTTTTCCCTTTCCGAGGAGCAAAAAGCCGATAACGGACTTTTTGCGACCCTGTCAAAAGTTGATGGAAGGGATGGGAGCTTGCTTTGCTCGAGTTCCGTGTTCCAGGTTCCAGGTTAAATATTCCAATCTTTAAACTTCAGACGCAGCCTGTCTGGTGCAGCCTTGTCATATATGGAAAATTGCGCTAGATTTGCTCCTTGCAATTTTCCATGTGGGGGCGTAGCTCAGTGGGAGAGCACCTGCTTCGCATGCAGGGGGTCGGGGGTTCAAATCCCCCCGTCTCCACCATCGAAAAAACTTAGGGACCTATAGGGTCCCTTTAGTTTTTTCGATGCCACGGCGTAGCTGATCGACAGGCGTTAGCGAAGACGGGCAACCTTGGCAAGCCATTTTTCTTTTTGTGCTCCCCGGGGTTGGACCTGGATTTGCACTTGAACATCTCATGACAAACTCAGATCCAAATTTCTATTACGTCTATATCTTAAAATCCACTGGCGATCCCACACATCACTACACCGGATTAACGAAAAATCTCAAATCAGGCCCTGGCTCGCCGCGGCGAAGTTGTGTCTTTGGTACAGCGAAGACGGGCCAAGTCTTTCTCCGGCGTCATTCCAGATAACCAGACACCACATCGAAGTGCACCACACAAACAAAACGGGACCCCCTAAGGTCCCGTTTTTGTTTGTGTTTGTCACGGCGTAGCCGAGGCACCCCTGAATCTGTGTTTTTAGCCGAGGCGAAGACGGGCACCATTCACGAACAGAAGTCTTTATTGATTTGCCATTTCAAGCTGAAGTCCCAGTATTCAACGAATCAATATGAGTTTGCTTAACCATAGAATAAGAAGGCCTAAAAACCGTACTTTTGTTGCCTGAGTAAGAATGCTTTTTCTCCGCCTTCCATAACATCCTGAATAGCAATTCGTATTTCTTGAACGTCTATAGCACCTTCATTGGCAATCTGTCCCTTTGTCCGACCCTCTCCCTCCAAGTAATCACAGTGAACAACAAGTTCAGAATCACCATTAACAACAATGTTGGCATTATGACTGCTGAAAATAATTTGTCGGTGCTGTTTAGCTTCCCACAACTCCTCAGCTATCTCAAGAATAGTGGCATTATCCAAGTCATCCTCTGGTTGGTCAATGATTAGTGGACCTGAATCTTCTTTCAACAAAACCTTTAATAAAGCTGTAGCTTGCTGTCCTGCAGACGCATCTTGAAACGAAATTTCATCTGTGCCCGGCGATGGTTTGTAAGAGAATTCTGGTTTGTCACCTAAACTTGTAAGTGCAACTTCAAGCCATATTCGAGGTGAATCTGTACGCTCAACAATACTTCTTCGCACACCAGGCGTTAAAGACCAATTAACGATTTGAGGAGGCTCCTCTCCGGTCGTTAAGTCCTCAGATCTCATCTCAACTAAAGTTTTCAATGATTCCATCAACTCCATCCACCTAGTGGCAGGATCTAGAGGTGGTCCCCAAAAATTGGACAGTGGTATAAGGTGGAAATTACACCAAAGGAGGAACCATGTCCAAGTCGAAGCGGAAGCGTTATTCAGCTGAGTTGAAGGCCAAGATTGCCCTTGAAGCTCTGAAGGGCGAGGAGACAGCAGCCCAGTTAGCGTCTCGTTACGGCGTCCACCCCAACCAGGTTGCCCAGTGGAAGCGTCAGGCCAAGGAAGGCATGTCGGAGGTGTTCCTGGGCAAGGCTGACCGCAAGGAGAAGGACCACGAGTCCGAGGTCAAGGATCTTCACGCCAAGATCGGTCAGTTGACGGTGGAGCGTGATTTTTTGGCCAAAGCCTTCGGTCGTTAAGCCATAGCCGGAGGCAGGCGATGGTCGATCCTGACCATCCCGGGCTCAGTATTGTCTGTCAGTGCTCGTTGCTGTCGATCAGCCGCTCGTCGTTTTATTACGAGGCGTTGGGAGAGAACCCGTTTAATCTCCTGCTCATGCGTTTGATCGACGAGCAGTTCCTGGAGACGCCGTACTACGGGTCTCGTCAGATGGCTCGCCATCTTCGCCGTGAGGGGTTTTGTGTCAGTCGCAAGCGTATCCGCCGTTTAATGCGAAAGATGGGGCTGGCACCCATTTACCAGCGTCCTAACACGAGCAAACCTCATCCTGAGCACAGGATCTACCCCTACCTGCTGAAGGGGCTCAAGATAGTGGACCCCTTAGATGGGACAGTTTGTTAAAGTGTAACAGACTCGTTCCGAAAGGGGATATGGATGAAGAAGCGTCGCCGCAAGTTCACCAAGGATTTCAAGGCGAAGGTCGCCTTAGAGGCAATCAAGGGTCAGCGTCCGATCAACGAGTTGGCCCAGGAATTTGGAGTTCAGCCTAACCAGATCGGCATCTGGAAGAAGCAGTTATTAGAGGCCGCCCCGGAGGTCTTCAGTCGAGGCAAGGACCGTGATGCCGAGGCTGCTGAGGTTGAACGGGACCGTCTCTATCGTAAAGTAGGCCAGCTTCAGGTGGAGGTGGACTGGCTTAAAAAAAAGACCGGTCATCTGGACTGACGGTGCCTGCGAAGCGTGCCATGGTTGAGCCCGACAACCCTGTCCTCAGCGTCCGCCGCCAATGTGATCTTCTCGGTTTGTCACGGTCGAGCTATTATCGGTCGCCGGTATTCGAGACACAGGAGACCCTGAAACTCATGCGGATGATAGACGAGGAGTATACGCGTCATCCGTTCTACGGGAGCCGGAAGATCCGGGACTACCTTTTCCGCAAGGGGCACAAGGTTAACCGGAAGCGCATCCAGCGCCTGATGCGTCTCATGGGGTTGGAATCTCTCGCGCCCCGTAAGCGTACCAGCATTCCGCATCCTGACCACAAGGTGTATCCGTACCTGCTGCGCGGGTTGGATATCAATCATGCTGACCAGGTTTGGTGCAGCGACATCACGTACATTCCCATGGCGCATGGATTTGTGTACCTGACGGTGGTGATGGATTGGTACAGCCGTTATGTGCTCTCCTGGGAGGTGTCGGTGACGATGGACGACAGCTTCTGTGTAAGCGCGCTGGAACGGGCTCTCAGGCGTTATCCCGGGCCCGAGATATTCAACACGGATCAAGGCTCCCAGTTCACAGGCACGGCTTTCACCGATGTGCTCAAGGACCACGAGATAAAGACCAGCATGGATGGCAAGGGCAGGGCAACGGACAACATCATGGTCGAACGGTTATGGCGCAGTGTGAAGTACGAGGATGTGTACCTGAAGGATTACGAGACAATGGGGGATCTCATTGCCGGGCTGCGGGAATACTTCGAGTTCTACAACAACGAACGGCCTCACCAGTCTTTCGGAGTAAGAACCTCGGCTGAAGTGTACCAGGGCATCTCAATGTTCAAGGAGGCGGCATGAGAAGCGCTCCGCCTCTTACACAGAGAAAATACACCTTAAGTTCAAAGGAAAGTGGTCTTGACATTGGGGTCCACTGCACTCCGCCTCTTACACGGAGAGGATACACCTTAAGTTCAAAGGAAAGTGGTCTTGACATTGGGGTCCACTGCACTAAGCATTCGAAATTATATGCGTTTTGGTTGTTTTATTGAGTCGAATTTTGACAATTTCCCGACCCCCTCGGTTCTCTGACAGATCAAGTTGTCCATCAACGCGCCCCGGACGGGGCGCCCGGATCAATGAGAAGCCGCGCCCGGGAGAGGCGCCCGGATCAATGAACAGCCGCGCCTGGGAGAGGCGCCCGGATCGAGTGCCAAAGGCTGTGTGTTCGATCCGTGAGGGAACCGAAAACCACGCTTTTCGGTTCCCGTTGAGCCAAAGTCTCGCACAGACTTTGGTGATATATAAGTACCGTGAGGAAAGTGAAAACCACGCTTTTCCCTTTCCGTGGAGCAAAAAGCCGATAACGGACTTTTTGCGACCCTGTCAATATTAGTGGGTCACGAAAAGTCCCGGATTGGACTTTTTGCGACTCTATCTATAGTTAAACCAGGTCTATAATCCTTCATGGTTTTTCACCAGTTTTCATCCCATGTTCAGGTAATTTTCGTGCCACCGATTTTGTTCCAGCCCAGGAAAACTTTCGGGTACAATCATCTTTATGTCATCAGATTGCGTTTCACCAAAAGCATCCGACTTGAGCGACGCGGAGCTTGTCCAGCGCGTTCTCTCAGGGGATAGTGATGCTGGCAATGAGTTCGTGGACCGCTGCGAAAAGCTCATCTACTCCGTCCTTGTGCGCCAGTGCGGGATCCCGACGGACCACCAGGAGGATGCCTATCAGTACGTGTTTGTGAAGCTGTTCGAGGACGACTGTCGCAGGCTAAGGCTGTGGAGAGGTGAAAGCGCCCTGTCCTCCTTCCTCTTTGTAGTGGTGAGGAACCTGGGCAGGGACTACAGGGAAAAAGAGTTCCGAAAGGACAAATGGGAGATGCCGGACGAGGACTGCCCCGAAAACGGGGCCTCTGATGGAACTTACCCAACCCCCGAGGATGAGACCATCATAAACAGGATGGGTAAGGTCGTTCGGGATCTGGTAGAAAGTCTGGAGGACATCTGCCGGAAGATCATCGACCTGAGGTTCATGGAGGACCTGTCCTATAAAGAGATCGCCCTGAAGGCGGGCATCACGGTGAGCAACGTCGGTGTCCGCCTGCACCGTTGTCTGGATTCACTGGCATTGTTGATGAGGAGGGAGTTCCCGGACCTGTTCGAGGACCGGTTCAACCTTGACCTGTGATCCATTCAGACGCAGGCAGGAACTGTCATTGCGAGGAACGACGAGAAAAGCGAGGGTGACGAAGCAATCTCGAGGCTTATGTGTCATTCCGGACGCCGATCCGGAATCCAGTATTTTTAGATGATGTTGTAATAAACGAGGCTTTTAAGGCGTCTGATGGAGTGTGAGAACGAGATATGGCTAACCTATCATCAATGCATCTGACACCCGATGAGCTGACGCAGTATTTTGAGGGAACCCTGGACGACAGGAGGGTCCGCGAGCACCTGAGTACCTGCTCACGGTGCCGATCCCGGCTCAAGGACCTGGCATTGACGAGGATCTCCATGTCTCCGCCGAGTTCCGCGTTGCCGGGTAAGCATGTCCCTCCCGAGATTCTCGCACAGTATGTCGAAGACACCCTTTCCATGGAACAGAACAGGGCCGTCGAGGAGCACCTTGGAGAATGTCGCCGGTGTCTGGGTAACCTGGTGAGTCTCCGAAAAGCTGCGGGTATGCCGTTGGACCAGGCGCCTCGGGAGGCAGCTTCAGCGAGGGTGAAAGAAAGCCTTGATGACTATCGCCGGGTCACCCCCTTGGGATCTGTTTCTTTCAAGAGGTTCCGGGACCGGGTCAACCTTGCCTACAAACCGGCTCCGGAAGCCGATGACCCGGAGGCCTACACCGAGAGAACGGCAAAGTACCGGTATCCCTTCAGCAGGGCCGACCTGAGATCTCGTATTGAGGACATGGCTCCCGAGGACAGGTTTGAGGCTTCGGCGGATATGGATGCTATGGCCGAATTGGAATCGGTGCTCAGCTACGCGGCGGGTGAAATGCTTCACCGCCACGCACCGTCCGAACCGTCAACCAAGACCGTCATTACAGATGATGCACGAATATTTTTCTCCCTGGATGAACGGGACGGAAAACAGGTTCTCACCGTTGAGATCGGCGATGTGGAGGGTGTCAATCCCATCTCTGACATTGAGATAGAACTCACACCCCTCAAAGGCGAACCCGTGACCGTGACCACCGACCCCGCCGGCAAGGCGGTCCTTCAGATCCCCCCAGTACCTTCGACTCTACGGATTCGTCTTGAGAGAATTTACGAAATCGATTTAAAAACACTTCTGTAGAAGCGGTAAGAGCAGCCTCTCGCAGAGGCGTCCCTCGACGTGTTTCACTTGCTCGGGACCGTGAGCCTGTCGAACGGCAAAGCGGCAAAGTAGAGCGCTAAAAAGGAACGGCTTCTCCCTCACCTGAATGGTTGAGTCTCTCTGACCGTGACCAAAGCTTGCTTTTGTCCCGAGCAGAGAGACTCAACAGTCTGATTTCGGAGAAATCCCTGTCCTTGCCGGGACAGGTCAGGTGAGGGGAAGCAAAGAAGACTTCCTTTGTTATTTCTTAGGGTCTTGGCGTCTTGAGCTCATCCTGCCTATAGCAGGATGAGCGGGCGAGAGGCTTTTAAAGTCCGTTGACGATCCTCGTGATTCCGTTCTTGATCAGGCTTTCTCCGAAGTTGATCAAAAGTCCCAGCTTCATTCCTGACAGACGAAGGTAAGTAAGCAGCTGTCTCTTGTGGGCGTCAGTCGCATGGTCGATCGATTTGAGTTCGACAAGCAGTATGTTGTCGACGACAAGGTCGGCGCGAAATCCCGTATCGAAGATCCTGCCATCGTACTTGATCGGCATCAGAACCTGGGTTTCTACCGGGATGTCCCTGTTCCGTAATTCATAGATCAATATCTTTTCGTAGGCTGATTCAAGCAGCCCAGGCCCCAGTTTGCAGTGAATCTGAAATGCAGCGTCCACTACCTCCTTTGATAGTGCGTTGTGTACTTCCATTGTTCACCTCCCTTCGAATGTTATTTTCCAGGTTCAAAATCCGTGCCATGGCATTACAGGGCTTGCCTCTCGCAGAGGCGTCCCTCGACGTGTTTCACTTGCTCGGGACCGTGAGCCTGTCGAACGGCAAAGCGGCAAAGTAGAGCGCTAAAAAGGAACGGCTTCTCCCTCACCTGAATGGTTGAGTCTCTCTGACCGTGACCAAAGCTTGCTTTTGTCCCGAGCAGAGAAACTCAACAGTCTGATTTCGGAGAAATCCCTGTCCTTGCCGGGACAGGTCAGGTGAGGGGAAGCAAAGAAGACTTCCTTTGTTATTTCTTAGGGTCTTGGCGTCTTGAGCTCATCCTGCCTATAGCAGGATGAGCGGGCGAGAGGCTTTTAAAGTCCGTTGACGATCCTCGTGATTCCGTTCTTGATCAGGCTTTCTCCGAAGTTGATCAAAAGTCCCAGCTTCATTCCTGACAGACGAAGGTAAGTAAGCAGCTGTCTCTTGTGGGCGTCAGTCGCATGGTCGATCGATTTGAGTTCGACAAGCAGTATGTTGTCGACGACAAGGTCGGCGCGAAATCCCGTATCGAAGATCCTGCCATCGTACTTGATCGGCATCAGAACCTGGGTTTCTACCGGGATGTCCCTGTTCCGTAATTCATAGATCAATATCTTTTCGTAGGCTGATTCAAGCAGCCCAGGCCCCAGTTTGCAGTGAATCTGAAATGCAGCGTCCACTACCTCCTTTGATAGTGCGTTGTGTACTTCCATTGTTCACCTCCCTTCGAATGTTATTTTCCAGGTTCAAAATCCGTGCCATGGCATTACAGGGCTTGCCTCTCGCAGAGGCGTCCCTCGACGTGTTTCACTTGCTCGGGACCGTGAGCCTGTCGAACGGCAAAGCGGCAAAGT
>JARGFZ010000010.1:0-45225 GCA_029210965.1 bacterium
GGAATCAAATGCGATCAGATCATCCGGCTTACTGGGCCTCGTTCCGCCAAGTACTATCCAGAGAAACTCCGGCGGGTCAAATACTTCGACGTCAAAACCGGAAAAACACTGACCTTCCTCACCAACAACTTTACGCTACCCGCATTTACAATCGCCGAACTATACCGATGCCGTTGGCAGATAGAACTCTTCTTCAAATGGATCAAGCAACATCTCCGAATAAAATCCTTCTACGGAACTTCCGAAAATGCGGTCAAAACTCAAATATGGATCGCTGTTTCCGTTTATGTGTTGGTGGCCATCATCAAAAAACGGCTCAAACTAGAAGCCAGTCTCTACACTATTTTACAGGTTTTGAGCATCACCACTTTCGAGAAAACGTCTATTTTACAAAGACTTACAGACTTGCATTGCACGGCTGAACCAGGGGCGTTGTATAACCAATTGAATTTGTTCAACTATTAACCGGACACTACTGACCCACGATGTCAAGGCCCACGAGGAACGTCCCGTCCTGGACCAGCTTGGAGCGGACGATCTCGGCGATACGCAGCATTTCGTCGGTTACCTCGGCCGCGCGGAGCTTGCCGCCGGCGTGAATGTTCGAGCGCATGTCCTCTCCGGTGCGCACCCTCCTGAATGCGCAGTACCTGCCCTTGACCTGCAGGGGCGGCCGTTCATCACGAACAGCCGGGTGTCCCCTTCCGTGGCCGCGGGAAGGTACTCCTGGGCTACGACGTAACCGTCACGGCTCACGGCGTCGATCATCTGGTTGAGGTTGGGGAAATCCTCCTTGCGGACGAGAAAGACGCTGGCGCCGCCAGACCCACTGACCGGTTTTAACACGATGGCGCCTTCTTCCCTGGCGAAGGCTTTTATCTCCTCGCGGTCCGCCACGTACAGTTCATGGGACTTATAGCGCTTTTTGGGCGCTGTAACTGCCCGGGCCCGGATGTTCTCGTCCTGGTCGTAGGCAAGGTCCCCGACCCCCATCGTCCACGCCTCGTGCCCCTGGTTGATGGCTTCCATGGACAGCCTTGTGGTCGTGTAGGTTGCTTCTTCCGTCTTGATATCATTGACGATAAATCCGATCTTCATACCGCTACCTCCTTCGCATTTTTCTTACTATATCCAATAGTGGCAGACCGCTCCTGATGTTGGCAAGCCTTTCCTGAGGTTCGTTCTCGCCAAGGAAACGGGGCAGGAGGGGGGGCGGCTTGAGGACCTTTCTCCACTGCAGTTCACGGATGACCGGGAGGTGGGAGAGGCTCACTTTCCCTATATAAAGGGACTCCAGGGGACCGCCCTTGTGCAGGTATTCAAAAACATCCCGAAGTCCCCGGAGGTACACGGCGTCCTTTGTAAGGCCTCCCCCGTGGTACGTTCTCAGGATGATGCCGTAGGCGGTGCGCTGGGTGAAATGGTACCTGTTGGTCAACTCATGGAAGTTTCCGACGAAATCCATGCCGTCGAGCATGTTGCGAACCGCGACCACCCTCGCGGCCAGAATCCTCATCCTGGAGGCGCGCAGTTCCCCCACCAGGTATTCGCTCAGGACGGCCACCCCCTCCTGGAGGGCTTCGTAGCCCGCCAGGCCTGAGTACAGCTGCTGGAAGGGCTGGGCCCGGCCGTTGGCGTAGGTCAGGACGTGCGTCCCGATCTCGTGGTTGAGCAGGGCCTTCACCCTGCCCGGAGAGAGCTTCGTCGAGCTGCTTACCAGGAGGTTCCCCCGGGAGACGAGGAGTCCGACGAAATCGTCGCGTACCTGCACAGTGGACTTGAGTCCCGGGTGGAGCTTCCGGTACCCTTCGATCTCCGACCTGGCCAGCGCCGCGAAGGCCTGGGCGTCTACGGATGCTACGGTGTTGTTCCTGCCCCTGGACGGCAGGTGCCGGAGGATCCCTTCCGCAAGTTCCAGCAGGTCCGCGTCCACCTCCCCGTAAACCTGTATCGAGGAGTAGAGGAAACGCGGCATGTTCCGGTCCCGCAGCATGTCGAACTGCCGGTCCATGTCCTCGAGCTGTTCCCGGAACATCTGGGCCAGGGCGGGGTCCTCGATGCGGGTTACCGGCGCCTTGTACAGGTTTATTTTGAGGCTAATGGGGTCCACCGTAAGCGGACGGTAGTGCAGCTGGGGTTTTATCTCGAAGCGGGTCTTCTAAAATCCCCTGAAGCTTGATTCGGCGTTCACGGGTGTGACGTTGAGAAGGATATCCATGCTGTCGGAGATCCCGGCCAGTACCCGGTCTGCTTCCCAGACGAACTGGACGATGGAGCGCCTTCCCAGCGAATGATAATGGGGCGGCCTGTGGCTGGTGTGATTCCTCGTGTAGCTGAAAAGGGCCCGGTTGGCGGCGAGGCTAAACTGCCGGGTTATCCTTCTGAGGACGTAAGGATATAGCTCGCCTGTTTCGGGGTTCAGGTAGAAGGGCGAGATCTCGATGCCCAGGAGATGGCATCCCATATCTCCAGGACCAGGCAGGTGCCGAACTGCTTTACAAGGTTCTGTACGACGACGTGGGTGAGGCTGGAAAGTTCCCCATAAAGGGATCGCTTGGCGGAGCACAGCAGGGGGGAAGAGAAAGCCTGCGCAAACTTCTCGGTACCGCTTTCTTTGGATAATGATGTCCTGCGGTATATGCAAATGAACGGAAGCTGCCGGTCGATGTGGAGACGCCCGTAGACAGGCAGTTTTCTCCTGATGAACTTGTTGTCTGCGAGCCGCCGTCCCACAGGCTTGATAAGTTGTGCTATCTCCGATGAAGCGTCCTTGGAATTTATATTTCTGGGCATTTCGGTCCCTTTTCGGTCAGGTCAGGCGTCTGATGGGATTTTAACCTACTTTTTGCGTCGTTGGCTATCTCAATGGGAAATCAGGCGAAGAACCAGTGCGTTGTGGTGGTGAAGAAAGGCGGTGATCGGTGATCTGTGATCGGTGAACCGTGAATTGTGAAACGTGAATGGTGAAGAACGCCGGTCTCATATCTCAGGTAATATTGGTGATTGGTGATCATTTAACGTTTTTTACCCGGAATTACGCATTCCTCTGCGTCCTTCCTCCTCCCTCTCCCTCGACTAGGCTCGGGACCCTGAGCTTGTCGAAGGGCTTCCCTATTCCTCCTTCTCATTTTGATCCAGGTGCTCCCGCGAGTTTTTCCCCCAGTTCACCGGCCTGCTCGAGAATGGTGGGATCTTTAGCCACGATACCTGCCTCGAACTTGCCCCGTACCTGCAGTTCGCCGGCTATCTGATAACCCAGGGCTTTAATGGGCATACGCAGGGCCTCCATTGTGACGCCAAGGTCCTCCTCTTTCGTCTGTTCGGCCACGATGGCGAGGGCTGCGAACCGCCCCTGCCCTGCCAGCCGGCTCGACCATCCACGGGGCCGCTTGTCGTCAAAATCGTAAAAGCAGTAAAGCCTGTCGATGAACCCCTTCATCCACGACGTGATGTTGTAGTTGTGTACTGGTGATACCAGAACCAGCCCCCTGGATTCCTTGATCACCTGGTAGAAGGGTGTGAAATCGTCCTCGAACCTGGTGCAGATCTTGTCCTTCCGGCACCGTTCACAGCCGACACAGGACGAAAACTCAATGTCCGAAAGGTGGAGGAGGTGCGTTTCTGCCCCCGTACCCTTCAGTATCCTGTCTAAAATAAGGTCTGAATTTCCGCCGCGTCGCGGACTTCCCGATACCCCTAGAATGTGCATACTGACCCTCCTGTTCCGATTATTTAATTTTCGGTATGTCAGAGAAAATTGCTCATAAACAGCTTGCAGTTATCAGTGGACCGTTTGTCCGCCGACTTGTCACCCTCTACTATATACAAAATAGGGAGCTCTTGACCGCTGGAGTTTTAATAAAGCAGCTTGAGTGAAAATCGAACTGCCAGGTGGAGATAAACGAACCGTGTCCCTCCAGCCGGGCACCACAACTTTTCAACGCCTCGGAAGCCCTTTCGCAGGCGTCATCTTCATCGTGGATAACCCTGAAACACCTGTTGATAGTAGACTCTAGCCCCGGTTCGAGGACCAGGATGCGCCCCCCTTCCTTCAGAACGCGCCGCGCCTGGATAAGGGCTTTTTCGGGGTTCGGATGATGGTGAAGGGACAAGGAAAAGACAACCGTATCGACGCTGTTGTCCGGCAGAGGGATGCTTTCACCAGAGCCGACAACCAGCTTGACCCCGTTTTCCAGAAGATGCCGGGCTTTGTCGATGGAGGCGAGGTCCGGATCCAGACCCAGGATCCAGACCCAGGATCCTCACAGAGACACTTTGAAGCGTTTCTGTTAAGCGGCCATCACCGCAGCCCACTTCAAGTACATTCCCGGCGGAGGGGTTGAGGATGTCACGGATGAATTTGTTTTCTATGTTTTCAGGGTCGCAAAGCATGAAATTCCTTTAAGAATCCGCGAATCCAGAATCCAGAGGAAAGATCAGTGCGATGTGCGTGATATGAAAAATAGTTTGTCATTGCGAGGCCCGAAGGGCCGCGGCAATCCCAAAGATCAAAAGCTAATTTACCACAGCGCGGCCGGCTGAAGGCCGCATCACAGGGTTACACGGAGGAGAACAATCCAGGACTTTGTCTAAGTCTAGATTTTGTTTTACCCTGTGTCACCCTGTGTCACCCTGTGAACCCTGTGGTGAATTATTCTTTTTAAATCTGGAATTAACTTCAATCTCTTTCCACCAGAGAAAATAGATTGTTCAGCGATTCCGCCAATGTCGGGTGGGCAAATGTCATGTTTTTCAGGTCCCGCCAGGTAAGACCGCCAGCCATGGCAACCTGGACAACGGCCATGAGCTCGCCCCCTTCCATGCCCAGGCAGGCGAAACCCAGAATTTGACCTGAATCTGTATCAACCAGAGCTTTCATGAAGCCATCCGTTTCGTCCACTTCAAGGGCTCTTGCCACGTGAGTCATGGGCATCTGTACCATTTTGTAGGGTAATCCCCGCTCCGCCGCGTCCTTCTCTGACAACCCGATCCTGCCCAGTTGGGGATCGATAAAGACGACATAGGGAACAGCTCTGTTTTCAATGCTGACATCGCCCTTTTCAAACAGGTTGGACCTGACTACCCGGTAATCATCGTAGGCGATATGCGTAAAGGCCGGACCTCCCTTGACGTCACCCAGAGCATAAATGCCCGGTGCCGAGGTTCTGAGATGGTCGTCGGTGCGTATGTAACCCCTGTCATCCACCTCCACGCCGGCGGCCGCAAGGTTGAGCATGTCTGTGTTGGGTGTACGGCCCGCGGCCAAAAGGAGGTGGGTGCCAGAGATCGTCTCCTCTCCTTCAAGGCAGGTCAATTTGAGATGGATGGTACCGTCAGGGTCTTGCGTGGCGCTGTGGGTGTCGGCCTGGAGAATGATCCTGATGCCGTCGCGGGTAAAGATCTCCTGTATAGCCTGTGCCAGGTCCTCGTCCTCCTGGCTCAGTACATGGGCGCCCCGGTGGATGACGGTGACCTGGGATCCGAATCTTTTGAACATGCGGGCGAATTCCATGCCCACGTATCCGCCTCCGATGATCATGAGGTGTTCTGGGACCCGATCCAGTTCCATGATCGTCCCGTTGTTGAGTATGCTGCATTCAGGCAGGCCGTCTATATCCGGGACTGCAGGGCGTGTACCGGCATCAATGAATATTTTGTCTGCTTTCAGAAGGCGTGTACCACCGTCGTTAAGAGCGACCTCGATCTCTTGCCGGGAAGTAAACCGGGCTTCGCCCCACAGGATCTCAACGCCCCTGCGCAGGAGTTTAGCCTCGTCGCCGGAACTGAAGCTGGACACGATGTCACGTTTTCTGCGACGAACGGTCTCCATTTTCACGGAAACCGGTCCCTTGAAAGTTACACCGTAGTCGGCTGCCCGGTTCACCAGATGAGCGACACGGCCGCTTGCCTCCATGGTCTTGGTGGGTGAACACCCTACGTTGACACAAGAGCCGCCGATATGTTCCTTTTCAACCAGCGCCACCTTTTTCCCTGCCACTGCAAACTTGACCGCCAGGGGGTTGCCTGCCTGCCCGGAGCCTATAATTATTGCGTCGTAGACGTTCATGGCGAACTCCTCGCTATGGACTGGACACGGAGACTTGAAGACACGGGGAATGACCACGCCGTGTCCCTCCCTCGCCGCGCCTCCGCGTTATATAGGCTTTCCCGTCTATTCACGGGACGATCTCAACATCCTCCCCAAAGGCTACATGATCCTTGATGTCTTTGCCCGCCCTTGAAGGCTCACGATAGGACCAGGCAGCGTCATGGCCTACAAGGTCGCCCACAACGATATTGTAGTAGATCGCTGTTCCCTTCCAGGTACACAATGTTGAAGTGTCACTGAACTGCAGGTACTTCATGTCGACCGACTCTGGAGGAAAATAGTGGGTCCCTTCCAGGAGGATGGTGTCATCATAGTCCGCAATGATGGTGTTGTTAAAAACTGCCTTGGGCATTGAGGGATCCTTCCTGTTGTGTCGGCGGTGTACCGTTCCAGCGGTATCGTCATATTCAATATATGTCTTTTTCCTGTAACATAAATGGGCGTGGATAACCACCCCGGGACTTCGGCCAAAATACGAAATGGGTTTCGTTCAGCCCCTGGCCGGGGTGTCCGCAGATCGTTTTTCCTCTGGGGCCGGATCTTCCTTAAGTTAGTCGTTCGGTGTAATCCGCTAACCGTCCGGAACTGATGGCAATGGCAACCTGTATCCGGAGAGGCCAGTTGGCATCAAGGTTTTTAATCCCCAGGATCAAAAATAAAATTCAATCGAGATCCTGGGGTTCCTGTTTCATTTTGATCGCTTCCAGGGCGGCGCCCATTAGCGCCGCCTTGGGGTTCAGGATTACGTGGACCGGTATTTCCTCCATCATGGGAGCCAGCCGTCCTTTGGAAGTGAACGCCTCCATAAAGGAGTTGCCCTCAAGGGCCTTCAGGATCCTTGGGGCAATGCCTCCACCCAGGTAAAGACCACCGGTTGCCATGGTTTTGAGAACAAGATTCCCCGACTCTGCTCCCAGGATGGAAACGAATGTCTTCACGGTGTCAGCGCACAGGGGGCAGGGTGGGTCCTTGTCGAGGGCCGCGCTGATGATAGCGGGGGTGCGGTCCCCGGGAGATACAGGTATTTCCATCAGGAGTCCTGTGTCTTTGTATCTGTCGTAATTGTCGGTGCTTGCCAGGTAGTCGTAGACATTGGGAATCCCGATTCCCGAACAGACAATTTCCCAGCTCACATGGTTCCGCTTGTTCCTGAGGTAAGCCAGGAGGCCTGCCTGCTGCTCATCGCCGGGTGCGAAGTCGGTATGGCCGCCTTCGGTGGCGTGGCCCAGGTATTTGGAACCGTCCCAGGTGAGGAAGGCTTCGCCCAGACCTGTTCCCACAGCGATGACCGCCGCCGTTCCAGTTGCCGCTGGTAAGCCATGGTTTAAGGTCCGTATGTTGTTTTTTTCGAGTAAGGGAATAGAGCACGCCACCGCTTGAACGTCGTTGATGAGCTTGACCTTGCCGATATCCATGGTAGTGGAGAGTGTTGTGCTGTCCACGGTCCAGGGAAGGTTTGTGACTATCGTTCTGCCGGACAGGATGGGTCCCGCGACAGCGAAACAGGCAGCCTGGATAGGACCTTGACGCGCCTGGTTGAGGAATTCGGTCACTATTTCCTCAAGGCTGCCGTGGGACGCACTGGAGAAGACCTTTTCCGTCACAGGGCGGACGGGCCCCAACTCCTGACTGAAAAGCCCCAGAGCTGTTTTTGTGCCTCCTATGTCTCCGGCCAGGACCATCCCAAAACCTCCAGGCAACTTATCCACCGTTTATTTTATCATACAGAAGAGAAGGTTACATGGGGGAAGATGTGGGAGCCAGGAGCCAGGAGCCAGGTGCCAGGAGGAAGGGGGAAGGGGGAAGGAAGAAAAAGAGAACACAGAACACAGAACGCAGTAATTAATTGAATGTAGAATCGAGAATGTAGAGCGTAGAAGAAAAGCGCCATCCGGCTAAAAGCGGCAAAGGCTGTCTCTCGCAGGGACGCAGGGAAATAAGGATCAGCGGGAGACAATCACCCCACTCTGTCATTGCGAGGCAGTGGTTCGAGCCGAAGCAATCTCAAAGATCGGGATCGCTTCACACTGGTAATTTCCAAACACCCCCACCTCAATCCTCCTCTCAGGAACCCGCTTCCGCAATCTTCCCATCCCTTGACGGGAAGGGACTGAGCGGAGGGTGAAATAAACGATCTGCCCGGAATGACGGATTTAGGGGTTGGGATTTTATTCTGCGTTCTGCGTTCTGTGTTCTACTCTCGAAGCAACTGTACCTTAACAATGATTCTCAATTTGTAATTATCCCCTTAATCCCCTTAATCCCCTTCATCCCTGTTAAGAATACGCATTGTGGAAGTGCTGTGAACTGTAAACCGTGATCAGTAAAACCCGGAATGTGGAACGACTATCACAGATCAGCCCAAACATTCGATTCAGCTTTTTCAGTGAAGCATAAATATGTTAAATTACCTTTGTCGTATCGGTTTGACAGTTTAATCCAGCAGGTAGGGATGTGTTCCCGTTTGGAAAGGGGAAGGTCATGAATAGAGCCACTATACTTCTGGTGCTGGTTGCCATCTCCATGTTTGTGCTGCAGCCTTTGTCTGTTTGCGCCCAGGGCAAGCTTGCCAACCTTGTGGGTTATGAGAAGGCAGATTACCTGACGGGCATGGTCAGCGTAAACTCCGCGGGTGACTCGGTGGCGCTTATCGGTTTGAAAACCGTTTACGATAAGCCTCTTGAGATCTTCGTGACCCGATCATTCGATCCATCCAGGGCTTTCAAGGTGGGTGATGTTGCCGCGGACAAACGAGGTGATATGTTCTTCGATATCCCGGCATTGGATATCGGCGGCTTCGATTCGGTGCTGCTCATGGTGCCGGGCTGGAGCGTCCCTGTTGGAGTCGGCCTCCTCCAATAGGGGTTGCTAACTCGTTCATGCTGCCAACGGGTATACTCGTCAGAACTGATCTGGACGACCTGAGTTCCAGCTTGCCTGGCAGGCTGATCGCTTGTGGTCCATCCCGACTTACAGTAGAAAAGTCACCGGAAGCTACTGGTTTAGAAACAGTTTTTTTTCTGGAACTTTGCCAATGGTCGGATGAATGGTGTCTCATAGAAATAACCGGCCCCGAGGAGTTAGCGGCGCTGGTTGTGAAGAGTGTTGTACGGCATGAACCGGTCAGTGAGGTCTTGTCCAGTATCTACCGGCCCGGCGCAGGGGAATACAGCTATGCTCTTTTCAGGGAGGGCACCCTCCTGGAGACTTTTGAGAGCAAGGGGCCATCCATGGAAACCGTCAAATTTACCTCAGAACTTCGACGGGTTCCGCTCCAGAACCTGCTGGGGGCATCTGATTTCATGATCGAGTCCATGAACCAGTTCGGGATCGACACCAGTTCGAGGCCCGTAACTGACCACCGGAAGGTCAGGATCGAGGTTAACCTTCCCGGTAAAAGGACCTTCTGGCAGGCGCTGCTCGGCGCCGCTTCGCCTGAATAATATGGTTTAAACCGGGGGAGATAAAATGTCCGATAGATACCTTCGCAAGAGATACCTTGTTGATCGTAAATACCAGATGCGGCTGATCCTCCAGATCGTGGTACTTGTCGTTGTGGCCACCAGCGTGTCGGCTGTGGCTACCTTCCTCCTTGCCAACAAGGAAGTCAGCACTGCTTTCTATCTGGCGCACAGGGACACATGGGATCTTAAGGAACTTCTGCTTCCGGTTATTACCGGTACGAGCCTGGTGACCTTTCTGCTCGTGTCTGCCATCAGTTCCCTTATTGCCCTGCGGGAGAGCCACAGGATCGTTGGTCCCGTGGTTCGGCTTACGGGCGCGGTGAGTGATCTGGCCCAGGGCAGGATAAGCTTTGTGGGAATGCTCAGGAAGGATGACCTCCTCAAAGGCCTTGACGATGACATAAATACCCTTTCCGAGAACCTGGCGAGGCTGGATGGTCGTCTCAGGGCCGCAGTTGACAGCCTTAAGAAGGAGATCACAGGCCTCAGGGAATCGGAGACTCTTTCTACAGAACAAATCAGCAGGATCAGGAAGTGCGCTAATGACTTTGAGGAAGCCCTGGGGTTTTTCAAGAGGAATTGAGCGGGTCTGCATAGGCGGCCTTGTCCTCCTGATCATCCTGGCACCTGAAATAACTGAAGGAGCTCAAAACCCCCACGCTTTCATGGAAGGTCCGTCGCGGTGTCTTCAATGCCACGACACCAAACCTGTCGGTCCCGGCGGTTTATTCATCAAGGACATCGTGAGTCTCTGCAGGGACTGCCATTCCATGGCCCATCGTATGTCCCACCCGGTGGATATCCGCCCGCAGGAGGGTGTCCATCCTGATCTTCCTCTGGATCACGAGGGAACGATCACCTGTGCAACCTGTCACGACCCGCACTCGGCCTCATCCTCCGCTACACCCTATGTAAGCCGGGGGATCGTGGAGCGTCTGAAGGGGATGTTCTCATCGGAGGGTTATCCCACCTACTTTCTCCGCATGCCCAATACGGAAGGCCAGTTGTGTCTCTCGTGTCATAAAGGAGAAGAGGTCGATCAGGATCACCTTGATGTTCCCACCATATTAGAAGGGGATTACACCGGCTCCAGGGCCTGCGAAAGATGCCATGAAGTTTTTTTCAGGGAGTGGAGCAAGACTTCCCACGCAAGGACCCTCCAGGACCCCAGAGAGAACCCGCAATCTATTGCGGCCGTATTTTCGGGGAGTGAGAGCTTCAAGCCCGAGGATGTGGAGATCGTGGTCGGTGTTCACTGGGTACAAAGGTATGTGGTCGACCGGGGCGGCGAACTTAAGGTTGCCCAGGGAGTCTGGTCCCTTGGTGAATCGATCTGGACCAGGTCCTCCTGGCGGGAACAATCCTGGGAAGAGTACTGTGCCGGCTGCCACCTGACAGGCTATGACCCATACAGGGACTCCTATGTCGAGAAAGGCGTGGGTTGTGAGATGTGCCATGGTCCGGGTGGTAAGCATGCCCGCTCCGGAAAAGTGGGAGATATTGTCAACCCGGCCCGTATCGATTGGCGTCTTGCCAGCTCCATCTGCGCCTCCTGCCACACCAACGGCCATGACCCTACAGGACAGTTCCGTTACCCGGTGGGTTATCTTCCCGGACAGGATCTCGATCTGTATTATCGCGGCCTGTTGCCCCATGTTGGCCAGGGAGAGGATACCTTCAAAGGTGACGGAACCCTGGAGGACAGGCTCCGATCCTTTGCTTTCTGGCTCGAACAGCTTTTCCGGCCTTCCAGGATCCTGTGCAAACAGTGCAAGAGCCTTCACATACTCTATGCTGAAGATGAGGTCTCCGGGAAGGTGGACCTGACCCTGGCACAGTACTGTTTGACCTGCCACCAGGAACTCCATGAAGACCCGGAACATAAGCTCAGGTCCGGAGGTGATGTGGATTGCCGCTCCTGTCACGCTCCTCTAAAGGATAATCTGGGGCGGCCCAGTATCCACGACCACAAATATGAGTTTGATAGGCTCGTAAAAAGTCCATAAAGCCTGAAAAATGACCCATTCTTAGAATGATGGGTTGTTGCGATATGGCGAGGTAGAGGTATACTTGTTATAGGCTGCCTGGGAGATCCGGAAACGCTTGGCATGTAGGAGCGTTGAATCGAGATCCGGTTTTCCGGCCCGGCACAGTTCCCCTCCTTACCAAGCGGCCACCGACTGTGACGGGTTAAAAGGGCAGCCTTTTTGTGCTCATTTTTCCGCTGGTTGATTCGAACCAAATTTCTATATATATATACAGCCTCGTAAAAAGCCGCTTTGATCCTTTATAACGTTGATCGGAACCAATAATGCCAACAACAGGGATTTTGAATCGCATTTCAGTTGTCCTGTGCCGCCCCAGGTATGGCGGAAATATAGGGGCGGCAGCCCGTGCCGTGAAAAATATGGGGTTAGGAGGACTGGTTCTGGTTGCACCGGAGCAGTACCATAAAGACGAAGCAAGAATGTTGGCCTCCAATGCGTCTGATGTGTTGGAAGCGGCTTCAACATTTGATACCATTGAGGAGGCGGTAAACAATTGTGAAGTAGTCCTGGGTGCCTCTCGAAGGATAAAAAGCCATCGAATCCGCATAATGACTCCCCGGGAGTCTGCGGGGCACATCGTCACGAACCTGGGAGAAGGTAGGGCTGCGATCCTCTTCGGGCCGGAAGACAATGGGCTTACATCGGAGGAACTGAAACGGTGTCATGGGGTTATATCCATACCCGCGGATGAAAAACAGCCGTCCCTGAACCTGGCCCAGGCCATCATGGTCATTGCTTATGAAATGAGGATGGGAGTAGACGGGCTTCCATCGGTGCGGTCTTTTGGTGATGCATCCGGATCAGAGTTTGGACAGATGATGGAACAGGTATCGGCAGTTCTTGAAAAAAGCGGGTTTTTTATCCGCAACCCCAGGGAGAGGGTTCTCCTTCACCTGAAGGAGATATTTACCAACGGTGTTTCCACCTCCCAGGATGCCAGGATCGTCAGGGGCATCTTCAGGAGGATAGTCTGGGCGCTTGAACGAGATGAAGGCGCCGATAATATAGGTCCGGGAGAATGACAATGAAGATTCGCCGTTTTGCTGCTTTTTGGTTCGCTGTGGCCCTGTTACTGTTCATCCAGTCCGTACCTGTGACATCGTGTTATGCGGTGACCGTAGAGCCAGGGGACAGGGCGCCTCTCTTTGAGGCCCAGACCCTGGATGGGGATAAATTTGTCCTCAAGGAGCATCTCGGGAAAAAAGTCGTGCTCCTCAACTTCTGGTCTGTATTCTGCCGCGACTGTATCAGTCGGATAGAAGCGCTTAACAAGATGAACGATCTTTTTTCCCAAAGAGACTTTGAGATTGTGGGGATCGCGGGGGACCCGCCGACGGATCGGATGCTGTCCCAGGTAAAGAAATATGCGGCCAAGATGCACTACGATGTCATCCTTGATCCGGAGTTGGAGGTGTTTGACAGCTATGGTGTGGAAATCATACCGTTCGCTGTTCTGGTGGACAGGGACGGGACTGTGGTCGTGGCGATCCAGAGCCTTGAGCCGGAGCCACTGAAACTGATCTCGGATGCAATTGACCGCCTTACAAAGTAACAGGATCCGAAAAATTGTCTTCCGCAGCCTTCTTTTTTATAAAGGTCGCCGTTTCAGCTTTTATCATAGCGGGGGTGAGTGAACTCGCCAAAAGGATGCCGTCCCTGGGCGGGCTTATCGCTGCCATGCCCCTCACAACGCTGCTGGTGCTTATCTGGTTGTACGCCGAGACAGGCGATTACCAGTTGGCATACGATTTCACACGATCGGTCCTTTTCGCCATCGTTCCCACCATATTTTTCTTCATTACAGCCCTGTACCTGTTTAAAAAAGGAGTCTCTTTTATCACGATACTCGTCGTGAGCTTCGTCATTTTCCTGGGCGCTGCGGCGGTGCATCAGTGGCTATTGCCGGACAAACTTCGATAACGCCAACTTGACGCGGAGACACGGGGACACGGAGACTCGGGGAAAAACCGTTATGTCATTGCGAGGACCCTGAGCCAGATCGAAGGGGACGTGGCAACCTCGGGTTGAAAAGACCAGAATATTTACGCAGAGGGCAGGGAAAACGGGAATGCAGACAAACATATGGTTTTTGTTGGGGGGAATTTTCGGAGCTTTATCTATGGTAGGTTTCGCGGCCGATCGGCTGAAGAACATGAGGAAATCCGTTCTACTTCCCTTAACTTCTTTCGATACCAGGCTGAGTTTAATATCAGGAGTTTTTTTGCTATAAACCCTCAGATTGTTGGAGTGCTTATTTTGGACTTTGGACATTGGACTGCTTTTCCCCTGCGTCCCCTGCGATGGTGCCATAGCTGGCACCCCTGTGTAACCCTGCGTTAAGGCTTTTGATCTTATGTCTTTGCATCGGATGATCGAATTATGAGTGAACACAAAAATCCTTTTCCAACCGTGGACATCATCATCGAGGTCGAGGGCGGCATTGTTCTCATCGAACGGAAGAACCCGCCCCACGGCTGGGCCATTCCGGGCGGGTTCGTGGATTACGGTGAAACGGTGGAGGCGGCCGCAGTGCGGGAGGCGAAGGAGGAGACTGGTCTTGTGGCCCACCTTACAGGACTCCTCGGCGTCTACTCCGACCCATCCCGGGACCCCAGAAGCCATACGATCTCCACCGTTTTTATTGCGGTGGCCCAGGGAAATCCTGTCGCTGATGACGACGCCGCCGACGCAGGTGTGTTCACGGAAAAGTCGCTGCCTGAGAGAATTGTTTTTGACCATCGGAAAATATTAGGGGACTACTTTAAAACCCGTAACTCGTAATTTATAATTCGTTATTTGTATATAATCCCAAAGAGGACACCCTGCGCCTGCCGAATCACCAGTCACGAATCACGAATCACGGCCCTTATCTATATACGGATTCTCCGGCAGATCCACGATCTCGAAGCCGGCCTCCGACAGCCGGTCCTGAATGTCCGATTCGATTGGTTGGTGAAGCAGGATCACGCAGGTGGTGGAATGCGGTTTGAACCCGAGTCGGCAGAAAAGATCATTCATGACGATACGGCGGCGGACCTTTTTGAATGCCCTGGATGATCTGTCCGCCTTCACCTCCTCGAGTCCCTTCACGTAGTAATCGTTGATTCCCTTGACGGCTATCGCCGGCATGTTCATGCCCAGGGCTACCTTCTCCATTTCGAGCCTGGAGATGGCGTAGACATAGTTCCCCGCTTCTTCGAAGATCTGGTGTCCGCCGGACCGACCTGTGATCTTCCTGGCTGTGTCGACCAGGGCCCGGAACAGCTTCCATCGCAATGTGGCGCCGATCTTAAGGTCCGTGGGTTCGATGAGAACCACCGCCTTTTTCGACACTCTGATCATCTCGTAGAGGGCGACCATAGGCCGCGGGAAGTGGTGCAGGGATTCCTTGCACACCGCAAGGTCGAACTCGTTGTCCGGGTAACTCAGGGACTCCGCGTTCTGCCGGCTGTATTCGGATATATAGCCGGCTCCGGCGCTTTCCTCAAGCAGGGTGTCAGAGATGTCGGTAGCGACAGCCCTGCCGCCGTTCTGTTGGATATAGTGGGCCTCCTGGCCGTACCGGCCGTCTCCCACCGTGATCCAGCGGTGATCCTGCCAGGCTTCGAGCAGGGGCTTTAAAAGCGCGAGTTTTCGGTTGTGCCGCCATGCGTCGACCGTGTTTTGGAGAAGCCACTTTTGAGCCTTCCCGTGCTTGTCGCTGCCCCGTGCGTGCTCTTCATAAAGCCTGCTGTGGCTTTCGTAGCTCTTCTCGTGAAAATCGGAGGACATGACCATCTCCCGTGTGTGCGTGGAGTGTGGGTGCGTAGGTGGGCCAGATCTTTCGCATTAACGCACTACGCAAGTACGCACATACGATCATTTACCCTACGGCACCAACGTCGGGGGCATTTCCGGTTCCCTTATCAGTTCCTGGACGCTGCGCTGGAAACCGGGAACAGTCGTGAGGATGTGATCCCTCATTTCCCTGCCGTTGTTAAACCGGCCCTGGGGTCTTTTCCTGAGGGCTCTGATCAGAGCACTTTCCATCTGGGCCGAAAGCCCGGGGTTGAAGGACCTCGGGCTGGCTGGTTCCACGTTCAGGATGTTTTGCATAAGCTCTATCTCGGTGTTTCCTGAAAACGGGAGACTGCCTGTGTATAACTGGTACATGACGACACCCAGGGCCCAGATATCACTTCGCCGCTCACTTCTGCCGTTGATCTGTTCCGGGCTCATGTATGGCCGCGTTCCGATAACTGTGGCGGATGTTTCCATTTCCTTCATGCGTCGTACAATACCGTAGTCCAGCAGGACGATTGTCCCATCGGGTCGGACGATAATGTTGTCCGGTTTGATATCCCTGTGAACGATATCATTATCGTGAAGGTGAGAAACTACATCCATGAGCTGATAGGCGATCCGGTCCCGGGCACGGTCATCTTCCAGAGGCAGGATGTCGGTAAGAGGGTGCCCCTCCACATATCGGGTAATGATGACCGTCCGCCCCCTGTGACTGGCCACGTCCACCAGTTCCGGTATCCCTGGATGTCCTGCCAGGTCTCTCATGGCCTTGGCCTCCAGGATGAGGCGGGAGTTGATCGCCTCGGATTTGGAGATCTTGATGACCAGAGTCCCTTGTTCAAACCCCAGAACGTCTCTGCCTTTCCACACGGATGTGTAAAAACCCTCAGACAATTCCTCGACCTTCTCGTACTGGTCGGCCACCATCTCACTTATCCGCGCCACCGATATGAAGTTTTTTCTGTGGGCCATCACCCGGCGGAAAGGTCTTAACATCAGGTTCAACATCCTGTGCCGGATCGGGATGGCCGTATCCATCAAAGGGATATTGAACCCCTCGTAACCGAGAGTCTCACCTTCCATGTTTTTGTAGGTGTTGGCGGTGAGCAGGATGGTGATCCTTGAACCATCCTTGCGTTTGAAGTCGACCTTGAAGTCCTTGATAAACCCCTTCTTTTCGATGAGGAGCTGCAGCACATCCCTGTCCCTGGGGTTAACATAAAGGTCGTCGGGGAGCCTCAGCTTAAGCATCTCCTGTTTGCTGGTGTAGCCCAGGATATTCAGAAGCGCGTCGTTGACCTCCAGGAAGCGACCCTCCCTTGTGGACAGGAAGTAGCCCTGATGTGATGAGGAAAATATTTTTCGATATCGGCGCTCAGTCTCCTGCAGATATGCCTCTTCATGGTGTATGCGCACCAGGTTCCCGACCCTGGCTAAAAGGAGGGGGGGGCTGATAGGTGGTGAAAAAACATCCATAGCTCCGGCGGAAAGGAGTTCCCCGAGGCGATTGTCGCTCAGTTCGACCTCAGAAAGGGCCAGCAAAGGCAGACTGCCTGTGCCGCTCTCAGTTCGAAGAGCTCGGCACAGAGCTGGACCGTCAGAAGTGTGGGTGATGTTGGCGACGATGACATCAGCATTCGCAGCTGCCTTGTGGGCGGTTTTCAGGTTTGGCGCAATGACGACATCCAGCCCGCCCCTGCGCAGCTGCTCGGCCAGGGCTTTCCCCGTTCCATTTCCTGGTTCAAAAAAAACAACTCTGGAGCGGCGTCCGGGATCCATCAGATCCCCTGGCTCAGGCGGGCGGCAAGAGATGGGGAAAGCCCGGCCTGAAGGATGCGCTCCTGGGCAGCGCTGATATTGTAAGGGACTCTTTTAAAAAAGATGATTCCTTGTTCGGTGTCGAAGATGGTGTACTGGGCTTTTGGATCACCGTTGCGGGGCTGACCGACACTTCCCGGGTTGATCAGGTATCGCCGCCCGGGCGCCAGAACAAGTTCCTCTCCGGGTTCAAACTTGTGAACGGGCCTGCCTGGGAGGTGGGTAAAGATCATGGGACGGTGGGTGTGCCCGAAAAAGGCGATACGGATCCTCGGGTCCCTGTCGGTAAGGTAGTCAAAAACCATCTGGGCGGTCTCATCTGTTCGAAGGTAACCGGTGGCATTGCCGGGTAACCCGTGAAAGAGAAACACCCCGGGTTGGGGAGAGAGGTTGACGGGCAGTTCATACAGGTTTTTCCTGATGTCGGGAGTCAGTGTGTCTCTTGTCCATCGAATAGCCTGGGCAGCGGTTGAGTTGAACCCGCTTGCCTCAGCCAGGTCGCAGGCTGCCTGCTCATGGTTCCCGGTTATGAGGATAGCATGGAGATCAGCCAGCATCTGCAGGCATGCAAAAGGTTCGGCACCATAACCGACTGTGTCGCCAAGGCTCCAGATGGTCTGTATTCCTTCTGCACTGAAATCTCTCTGGACAGCTTCCAGGGCAGGGAGGTTGGCGTGTATGTCCGCAAGAACCGCTACTTTCATGCTTATACTTTATAACCGGAGAGGGCGCGAAGGGGAAGACCTAAGGCTGAGTACCCAGTACCCAGGAGCCGGGAGAAAAACAGGGCGGAGTATTGGACGCGGTGACGTCACGCCACTGGCGTGACAGGCTTTCGACACGGGGAGAAATTCGACTTGGCGAAAGGGTGTGGGGTCTGTAAAATAATACCCGGGAAGCCCGAAGGGGTAAATCAGCGCAGAGCGCTCAAAGCCCAAAGGAAAGGCTGGGCGAAGAGAGTGTGTCACTAAGTGCACGAAGGAGTTAATGCGAAAGATTTTTAGACATCAAACTTCGCCTTAACGCACAAACTCATTTACCCACACACGCGATCAATCCACCATGGAACCACCAAATTACGGACTGACGGAACAACGGAATCACGAATAAAAAGTCATCAGTTACTTGCCTTACTTGCAAACGGGCATATATGGAGATAACCTTGCAGAGAGGGTTTTTTCTGATTGATGTGATCCTTGTAATGATCGCTCTTGAAATATCCCAGGGGCCATACGAGGATGTGGTGGTGGGAAGTGGCCTGTCACTCACCCTTAATGTGCAAGTCCCCGGGCGGTTCGGTATGTATTTGCCCGTTTTGAAAGGAGTGGGAGATGAAACGTTGCGTATTTGTGTGGGTTATGGCATTGGCGATGGTGGTCTTTATGTCAGTTCCCGGTGCAATGGCCGGAGAGGTGGAGGTCCTTCACTGGTGGACCTCCGGAGGGGAAGCCAAGTCGGTGGCGGTGCTCAAGGATCTCCTTGAAAAGGAAGGCCACACATGGAAGGACTTCGCGGTTGCAGGAGGCGGGGGTGATACTGCCATGACCGTTTTAAGGTCCCGTGCTGTTGCGGGGAACCCACCCACAGCCGCCCAGGTCAAAGGGCCCCAGATCCAGCAGTGGGGCGACGAGGGGGTACTGGCAGACCTCGGCAGGGTGGCCAGGGCGGAAAAATGGGACGATATCATTCCCGGCGTTGTGGCCCAGGTCATGAAATACAAGGGCCAATACGTTGCCGTACCGGTGAACGTTCACCGTATAAACTGGATGTGGGTCAACCCCGCGGTTTTCAAGAAAGCCGGGGCGACCATCCCCAAGACCTGGGCTGAGCTTGAAGAGGCTGCCAAGAAGATCCAGGCTGCCGGCATGGTACCCATAGCCTTTGGAGGACAGGACTGGCAGGAAGCAACAGTTTTCGAGTCCATCGTTATAGGGCTGGGCGGCGCTGATTTTTACCGCAAAGCGCTGATGAAGGCTGACCCTGCCGCTCTGAACAGCCCAACTATGGTCAAGGCTTTCGAACGTTTCAAGAGCCTCAAGCAGTATACTGACAAGAACGCTCCCGGCCGCGACTGGAACCTGGCCACCGCCATGGTTATCAAGGGCGAGGCCGGCATGCAGTTCATGGGCGACTGGGCCAAGGGCGAGTTTACCGCCGCGGGTAAGAAGCCGGGAGTTGACTATCTGGCCTTGCCCATGCCGGATACCGATAAATATTTTCTTTTTAACGTCGACAGCTTCATCTTCTTCAAACAGAGGTCCGTTCCTGCAGGTCAGGCTGCCGAAGCCATGGCCCGGTTGATCCTCCAGCCCAAATTTCAGGAGGTTTTCAATATCAACAAGGGCTCCATCCCGGTCAGGCTCGGGATGCCGAAGAAAAACTTTGACGCACCTGCACAGATGTCCATGGACGATTTTGTTGCCACGGCGGCATCCGGGGGGCTGGTTCCGAGTATGGCCCACGAGATGGCGGTCTACCCGGAGGTCAGGGGAGCCATCTTCGACGTTGTCACCAACTTCTACAACTCGGACATGTCCGCTGCTGATGCGGCAAAGCGGCTTGCCTCTGAGGTTGCGGCAGCCAAGTAAAACAGGTTGCAATTCAGCTCACATCCCATCATCCATACCCGGCCCTCACCAGGGCCGGGTATGGACTTACCTTGCCCGGGGGAGAGGCGGGGCTTTCTCCGATAGCAGCCGGGGAGGCAGGCGTCTGACCAGGGAGTGACGATGTCCAATGAGGGTCGACAAACCGGCAGGGGGTTCGCGGGGAGTCTCCAGCGCTATTTGCCCGGAATTGTCCTTTCCCCCACCATCCTCGCCGCCGTAGTTTTCATCTACGGTTTCATAATGTGGACGGCGTGGATCTCCCTGACGGAGTCCGGGCTGCTTCCTCGTTATAAATTGGCCGGGTTCCTTCAGTATGTGAAGCTTTTTCAAAACGATCGGTGGTGGGTGGCGAGCAGGAACCTGGCGATCTTTGGAACCCTTTTCATCTTTTTCTGTGTCGTATTCGGCCTCATCCTGGCGATCCTGCTGGATCAGCGGATCCGTGTCGAGGGGGCTTTGCGGACCATTTACCTTTATCCCATGGCCCTTTCCTTCATTGTCACTGGCACCGCCTGGCGGTGGATGCTCAACCCGGGTCTCGGTTTGGAGCGCCTTGTCAGGGAGATGGGGTTTACCTCTTTTACCTTCGATTGGCTGGTCAATTCCAAGATGTCCATATACACCATTGTGATAGCCGGGGTTTGGCAGTCCACGGGGTTTGTCATGGCCCTGTTCCTGGCCGGGCTCCGGGGGATCGATGATTCCATCATAAAGGCGGCTCAGGTGGATGGTGCCTCCCTGCCGAAGGTCTACTGGCGTATTATTATCCCCAGCATGCGCCCCGTTTTCTTTTCTGCGGTGATCATTATGTCTCACATCGCCATCAAGAGTTTCGACCTCGTTATGGTGCTGACCAGGGGCGGCCCCGGCTACTCTTCGGACCTGCCGGCAACTTTCATGTATACCTTTGCTTTTACCCGCAACCGTCTGGCGTTCGGGGCCGCCAGCGCTATCATCATGTTCATGGCGGTCATGTCCATCATTGTGCCTTACCTTTATTCGGAGCTGAGGATGAAGCGCAATGGCTGAAAAATCTCTTGCAGTGGTCACCAGGACCCCTGGCGTTGTCGCAGGCAGGATATTTATCTACACCCTGCTTGGCATTGCCGCCGTTTATTTTCTGCTGCCTTTCCTCGTTATGGTCATGACCTCTGTCAAAACGATGGAGGACATCAGGATGGGTACCCTGATCTCACTGCCCCGGGAGATCAACTTCGATGCCTGGGGTGAAGCCTGGAGTTCGGCGTGCATCGGGGTCAACTGCCAGGGTATCAGGGGCTATTTTTTCAACTCCGTCAAGATGGTTATCCCGGCCGTTTTAATTTCTACTGCCTTCGGGGCCATTAACGGCTATGTTTTTTCCAAGTGGCGCTTTAAAGGGAGTGAATTGATCTTCTCTTTGCTCCTCATCGGCTGTTTTATACCCTTCCAGGTGATCCTGCTTCCCATGGCCCTGACCCTGGGCGCTTTAGGGATCGCGCAGAGCATTAACGGGCTTATCCTGGTCCACGTCGTTTACGGCCTTGCCTTCACCACCCTCTTTTTTAGAAATTTCTACGTTTCCATACCCGACGATCTAGTCAGGGCGGCTCGCATCGACGGTGCCGGTTTTTTCCGTATCTTCTGGAGGATCATCCTGCCGGTGTCGGCGCCCATTATAGTGGTCACCGTGATCTGGCAGACCACACAGATATGGAACGATTTCCTCTTTGGAGTTGTTTTCAGCGGTGGCGATTCCCAGCCCGTTACGGTGGCACTGAACAACCTGGTGAACACATCCACCGGCGTGAAAAAATACAATGTGGATATGGCAGCGGCCATCATCGCCGCCTCGCCGACACTCCTCGTGTATATCCTTGCGGGGAAATACTTTCTGCGAGGGCTGACAGCAGGGTCGATCAAGGGCTAGTTTACTTTCCAGTAGATAGAACGGGGAGGCTATGTGTCATCATTGACGATCAAAGGTGTGTACAAATCCTTCGGGCACGTGGAGGTCCTGAAGGATATTTCTCTGGACATCCAGTCAGGAGAGTTTTTGGTCCTGGTGGGGCCCTCAGGGTGCGGAAAATCCACACTGCTCAACCTCATCGCCGGCCTGGAAATTGTCACCCGGGGGGAGATCTTTATCAGTGACCAGATGGTAAACGGTGTCAGCCCCAAGGATCGGGATATCGCCATGGTGTTCCAGACCTATGCCCTGTATCCCAGCATGAGCGTGCGAAAGAACATCTCCTTCGGGCTGGAGATGAGGAAGGTCCCCAAAGATGAGATCAAAAAAATAGTGAAGAAGGTGTCGGGCATCCTGCAGATCGAGGAACTGCTGAACAGGAAACCGGCACAGCTTTCCGGGGGACAGCGGCAGCGGGTTGCCATGGGCAGGGCCCTGGCGCGCAACCCGTCCATATTCCTTTTCGACGAACCCCTCAGCAACCTGGACGCCAAGCTCAGGGTGGAGATGCGCACGGAGATTAAGCTGCTCCACCATCGTCTTGGCGTGACTACCGTATACGTCACCCACGATCAGATCGAGGCCATGACACTGGCTGACCGCATCGCCATTATAAAGGATGGGACTATCCAGCAGCTCGATACACCCAGGAACGTCTACAAAAACCCCGCAAATCTTTTCGTGGGCGGGTTCATCGGATCGCCGGCCATGAATTTCCTGCCCAGCCAGGTGGTTCAGGTCGGGGACGGGCAAGGGGTCGTTCTGGATGTGGATGGAGGCCAAAGCTATACCCTTCCTGCCTCCCCAGGGAACGGTGCGCTGGCCAAGTGGGTGGGCCGGGAGGTCCTTCTGGGTCTCAGACCCGAGTACCTGTCCGATTCCCTACCCGACCAGGATGAAGAGCCCCAGGTCCATGAGCTGGAGTGCCGGGTGACGGTGGTGGAGCCGACAGGCGCCGATACCATCATTTTCGTCAAGATCAACGGCGTGAAGGTCACCTGCCGCGTTCACCCGGACAGTGCCGGGAAGCCGGGTGAGACCATGAAATTGGTCACCGACATGAACAAGGTCTTTTTCTTTGATCCGGAAACGGGGGAGAGAATATAAATCAGTGCAGAGTGCAGGGTGTAGAGTGTAGGGTGTAGAGGGAAAGGCCGTGATTCGTGAATCGTGATTGGTGAAAAGCATCGCCTTTATAGTATCGGTGGCTCCCCCAAGAGTTAAGGTTCCCCTCCGCGTTCCTCCGCGAACTCCGCGTTTAGTCAGCAGTTGATCTTATTCTGCGTTCTGCGTCCTGCGTTCTGCATTCTGTTGAGCCCATACCTTCAAAACCCTGTCGATCTCGGCGTCCCTTGCCGGGTCCACGACCTTCCGGACCGGGTCTTCCTCAAACCAATTCAGGGACCTGTGGATCCCCTCCTGGAATGGGATCAGTGCGGAAAAACCCGGGACAAACCGTTTTATCTTGGAGTTGTCGAAGACCATGCTGTAGCCCTTGTCTCCCATCAAGCCCTGGCCCAGGGTCGAACTGATCTCGTTGACTACATCAGATGGGATGTGGACGATGTTCACATCCAGGCCCAGAGTCTTTCCGATGATTCTGTAAAAGGCGTCCCACGTCCGGGCTTCGTCAGAGGTGATGTGAAAGATCTCTCCGACAGCTTCAGGGGTAACGAGGAGGCCCGTAAAACCTCTGGCAAAATCGTCGCTGTGGGTAATGGTCCAGAGAGATTGGCCGTTGCCCGGAGAGATGACCTTTTTGCCGTCCAGCAGCCTCCGGGCAATGGTAAAATCCCTTGACCCAATGGGAGTGGGGACCCAGCCGTCAGTATAGGTGTGTGACGGCCTCACGATCGTCACAGGGAAACCGTTCTTCCTGTGGTTATCAAGGAGCAATTCTTCGCAGGCGATCTTGCCTTGAGCGTAAGGCCAGTAAGGGTTTCCGACGGGGGTTTCTTCGGTGATAAACCAGTGGGGCGGAGGTTTGAGATAGACAGAGGCGGAACTGATGAAGATGTAGTGTTGCGTCAACGGTCCTAGGAGCTTGATATCCTGGCGCACATGTTCAGGTTCGAAGGCAACCCAGTTGACGATGCAGTCAAAACGGTGACCGGCTAAGGCTTTTCCCACTTGCTGCGAATTCCGAATATCCGCTTTTAAAGTAGTGACGCCGGGGGGTGCCAGGTCCGGGTGGCTTCCCCGATTGAGATGAAACAGTTCATGCCCCTGCCTGACAGCTTCCCGTGAGCAGGAGGAGGAGATGATGCCTGTGCCGCCGATGAATAGAATTTTCATTATGAATTCCGGATTCCGGATTCCGGATTCAGGATCGCAAATGAAAAATCCTCAATTCTCAATCCGCAATTCGCAACGCTCAAACCGTGATCTCCACCTTATTACCATCCGGGTCCAGGACAACGCTCTCGTAGTATCCGTCCCCTGTGCGCCGCGGTCCGTCCAGTACAGTGTGTCCCGCTTCCCGAAGCTGCTGCGTAAGGATGTCGACCTTAAATTCCGATCCCACCGAGAAAGCGATGTGGGCATATCCGGAGGAAGATTCTGCATGCTCCGGGGACGGTTCGGGTGCCGCGGCAGACCTCATCACCTCCAGGCGCGCCCCCGACGGGAAGGTAATGAAGTACGATTCAAACCCCTTTAAATCGTTGGCGTACTTGGGCCCCGCCTCAGCCTGGAACCATTGGCAGTAAAACTCCACCATGGCCTGCAGATTCTGTGTCCAGACGGCAATGTGTTCAATGCGCATGAGTCTATTAAAGCACGAAACGGGCGGGAGTACAGGGGAAAATCAGTGTTTGGTGACAAAGCTCAAAACTCAGACCCTCAAAAAACGGCAATATTTTTCAGGGATGAAGGGTTGAAAGGGATGGGGATAATCAGTGCAAAGTGCAAAGTGCAAAGTGCAGAGTGCAGCGTGCAGAGAAAGAAATATTCCAATGCGTAAAATCTAACAACTACCCATCGTAGCATTGTCCAACTTTTTGTGCTTTTCCCCGACACGACGATACGCCGATACCGTGTTTTTCACACACACGCACACACGCACGCACCCTCCACGCACGTACGAGATCTTCTCTCTGCGTCCTCTGGTGCGCCAGGTTAAACAGCTCTTACCGCTTTTTGCTGAAACGAAAAAAGGAGCCGTATGGCTCCTTTCATTCGAGATGTTGCTGATATTTTAGCTGATTTCCTGGGTTGCGCGTGACCGCAGGGCCCGGCTGGCTTTCAGAACACCACCAGCGAAGAGAGCTATGAACACGGTTGCGGCGCAAAATACCATGGCGACTACGGACAACATTGTGATGAACTCTAACATTTTATTTTCCTCCTTGGGATACGTTTATCTACTTAAATTAAAGGGTTATTTAGAATTTACATCTTTCGCTTCGCGATTGAATATTCCCTTTTTCATCCGAAGAAGCCCACCGGACAGCAGAACTACCAGGATAGTCGCGGTTATAAAAACCAGAGCGATTACAGCCATTGTCATCATGAATTCTGTCATTTTGTTTTCCTCCCCAACCTCAAGTTGTGTGGTTTCGTTTTCTGAGCTTGTGTAATTTATAACAAGCTCCGCTTGGCATGTCAAGCATTTTTTTGAGAAAAAAAGCACAAGGGCCAATTTTATGGCTCAAACATAGCACTAATGCGAACTTTCACAAGCATGGAAGGGAATTGGTCAGACCAAAATGAAGGTTTGAAGTTTGAGGTTTGAGGTTTTGAGTAGGGGGAAATAATTCAGATTTTGATTTAGGTGTTTCTCGGAAGGGGGAAGAAAGAAGGGTGAAGGATGAAGGAATTCATAAAATTCCTCCTCCCTCTCCCTCGACCAGGCTCGGGACCCTGAGCTTGTCGAAGGGCTTCCCTGTTCCTCCTTCAGATGATCGGGCGTGTTTGCCATTACTTGTTCCTTAGATGATACAGCAACTTACGGCAAACACCTCTGATCATCTTCACTTCACTCTCCCCCGGCCCCGCGCGGTTCACAAACTCCCTCACCGCTTTCATCATGTGATCCGGGTTGTCCTCCCACAGGAACCCCACCTCCGTGAGAAGTTCCTGAATGTGGGTATACATCCCTTCAACCTCCTCGAAGGAGGCAGAGTCAGGAGAAGCCGGTGGAGATTCAGGCTTGGCATGGGTCATGAGAGTGAATAGAACGAGCAGGACCGCCTGGGCCAGGTTGTAGCTGGCCAGTTCCCCATCGAAGGGTAGGGTCACTGTCGTATGGCAGAGTGTCAGCTCCTCATTGTTTAATCCGGTACTTTCGGGACCAAAAAGTAGGGCGGTTCCCCCTGAAATTGAACGGCTGAGGATCTGGGGGGCTGCAGTCCCGATCTCGGTGGACTGCCAATATTTTCTGCTCCTGCCGGTGGTTCCCACGAGGTACCTGGCTTCAGAAAGGGCGATGGCTTCTTCCAGGGAACCGCATCGGGGAGCCCTGTCAAGAATGTGGGCGGCCGAAACGGCCAGTTTACCGGCGGTAGGCCAGTCCTCAGTTTCAGGGCAGGAGATGATAAGCCTGGAAAATCCGGTGTTCCCCATGGCCCGGGCGACTGATCCTATGTTCTCGGGAATGGCAGGTCGGTGGAGGATGACCGTGATGTTATCCTGCGGGCGCGACGGAAGGGGGCTTGGGGCCACGTTTTCTCCTTCGACGGGTCCGCTTTGGATCGGGTTTTTGAGAAGGTGAAGGACCCTCAAGTTTCTGCCACTCACTGATGAGTTCCCTGCCTTCCGGGGTGGTAGAGGCCACGATCTCAAATAGGGTAAAGGCGTCCCTGAAATAGGATTTCCGCAGGACCGTACGAGGTTTGAATCTGCTTCCGCGAAGTTCGAAAAGACGGACTTGTGCCGCCAGGATCTGCCTGATGATATCCTGCATCCGCTTGGGTACCTGCATACGCCGACAGATCGGTAAAATGGCGTCTCGAGCCAGCTTTAAAAGATCGTCACCGGAACTCCCTCGATAGAGGAAATCATAATAGGGGTAGAAAAGGCAGGCGAAGATAAGCCATGGATGCGGGGTTTCGCCGGAGCGCAACCGTTTGTCCAGTTTTGAAAAAAGGTCGTGGTAAAAATTGCCACCTTCTATCCTGATGTGCTGGTCTATCTCGGGGAAAAGGGTCGAGAGCAGCCCGAGTTCCTGAAGACGGCCAAATGCGCTGGCCGCCGTGCCCCGACCCATCATGCGGATGATCTCCTCCAGAATCCTGGGTGTGGCGCCTTCCCATATGTCATCTTTTGATTCCCGGATGAGCCGCTCACTCTCAGAGTCAAGATCACAATCGAGCAATGCGGCGAACCTGACTCCGCGCAGCATGCGGATAGGGTCCTCGCGGAAACGGACTTCAGGGTCACCAATGCAGCGGATCAGCCGGTTTTCCAGGTCCTTCAAGCCGTTGACATAGTCGATCACCGAAAAATCGGAAATGTTGTAAAAGAGGGCGTTTACGGTGAAATCCCTTCGAAATGCATCCTCCCACGGTGTGCCGAAAGTGTTGTCTGAGGTGACCGGTCCGCCCTCCGCGTTGATCTCGGAAATGGTCCGAAAGGTTGAGACTTCAATGATCTTTCCACCCCTGAAATAGAGGTGAGCGAGACGGAATCGGCGGCCGATAAGGCGGCAGTTGCCGAAGATCTTTTTGATCTCATGAGGGTGTGCTGAGGTGCTGATGTCAAAGTCTTTGGGTTTTTTTCCCAACAGCAGATCCCTGACACCCCCACCGACCAAATAGGCGATATGCCCGTGACGATTGAGCCGGTAGAGCACCTTAAGGGCGTCGGGGTCGATACTGGAACGGGAAAGTGTATGTTCCGAGCGAGGAACGATGACAGGTTCTGGATGTAGGGTCGAATTATCGGATCTGCTGTGCATTACCCCTTTAATTAGGCCCATATGTCAATTTTGTCAAGCAAGTTGGCATTAATGAGAGCTTACGGTGCCTGCCTGTTTGATAAAGTTAAGAATGTAGAACCGAAATACCTCAGAATGTTGAATGTAGAATGTAGAACACAGGAAAAACAGGCGAAATGATCTTGACAGCCTTATTGAGATGATGAACACATTCCACATTCGTTCTTCATTGACATGGGTCATAGCGTGGTTATTTTTACACTCATTAGAAGGTCAATTAACCGTTTCTTTTAATATAAAGAGCATTTAAGGAGGTACAGAACCATGGCAAAAGTAATAGGGATCGACCTTGGAACGACCTACTCGGCCGTTGCTGTTATGGAGGGAGGGAGCCCCAAGATCATTCCCAACGAAGAGGGCGGACGAACCACACCTTCTGTTGCGGCTTTCACCAAGGACAACGGTCGTCTTGTTGGCCAGGTAGCCAAGCGGCAGGCCGTAACCAATCCGGAGAGAACGATCTACTCCATCAAGCGGTTCATGGGAAGGCGTCTAAAAGAGGTTCCCGAGGAGATCAAGATTGTACCTTACAAGGTGGATAAGGACAGTTCCGGTGGCGTGGTGGTCAAGATCGACGACAAAACCTACACTCCCCCTGAGATTTCCGCCATGATCCTTCAGAAGCTGAAGAAGGCGGCTGAGGATTATCTGGGCGAAAAGGTTACACAGGCTGTCATCACTGTTCCGGCTTATTTCAACGACAGTCAGAGACAGGCCACCAAGGACGCTGGCAAGATAGCCGGTCTTGAGGTGCTTCGTATCGTTAACGAACCCACAGCTGCGGCGCTGGCCTACGGTCTGGACAAGAAGGCTGATGAGAAGATCGCAGTCTACGACTTCGGCGGAGGCACCTTCGACATCTCCATCCTTGAAGTCGGTGACAACGTGGTCGAGGTAAAGAGCACCAACGGCGATACCCATCTGGGCGGCGACAATATCGACCAGGTCATCATCGACTATCTGGTAGTGGAGTTCAAGAAGGACCAGGGGATAGACTTGTCGGGTGATCCCATGGCCATGCAGAGGCTCAAGGAGGCTGCGGAAAAAGCCAAAATTGAGCTTTCCACTACCCAGGAAACCGACATCAACCTGCCCTTCGTCACAGCCGATCAGAGTGGCCCAAAACATCTCAACATCAAGCTGACCCTGGCCAAGTTCGAGCAGATGATAGGTGACCTTGTTAAGAGGACCATCGGTCCGTGCAAACAGGCCTTAAAAGATGCCGGACTCAAACCGGCCGATATTGATGAGGTGATCCTGGTTGGTGGTTCCACAAGAATCCCCATGGTTCAGAAGGCTGTTCAGGACCTGTTTGGGAAGGAACCCCACAGGGGGGTCAACCCGGACGAAGTCGTTGCCCTGGGCGCGGCGGTCCAGGCGGGCGTGCTGTCAGGAGAGGTCAAGGATGTTCTTCTGCTCGACGTGACTCCTCTCTCCATGGGTATCGAGACCCTGGGCGGTGTCATGACCGTCCTCATCGAGAGAAACACCACCATACCCCATCGCAAGTCGGAGACCTTTACCACTGCGGATGATAACCAGACCCAGGTGGAGATACATGTGCTCCAGGGTGAAAGGCAGATGGCTGTTGATAACCGGACCCTCGGAAAGTTTCACCTCATAGGACTTCCTCCCGCGCCTCGTGGAATGCCGAAGGTCGAGGTGACCTTCAACATCGACGCTGACGGTATCGTGAACGTGTCCGCTAAAGACACCGCCACCGGCAAGGAGCAGTCTATCAAGATCGAGGCGTCCACCGGCCTGTCTGACGATGAGGTCCAACGCATGGTGTCCGATGCCGAGTCCCATGGTGAGGATGATCGCCTCAAGAAGGAGACTGTCGAGGTTCGCAACAGACTCGATAACCTGGTCTACGAGGTTGACAAGAACCTCAAGGAGAATCGCGACAAGATCGATGAGGAGAATGCAAAAAATATAGAGGATGCACTCGAAAAGGGGCGTGAGGCCATCAAGGGCTCTGACAAGGGCGAGATGGAGAGCGCAATTGAGGAGATCAGCAAAGCCTCTCACAAACTTGCCGAGGTTCTCTACCAGGCCGCGCAGAGTGACTCTGGTGCCGCCGAAGGTGATCCGGCTCCGGATGGTGGCCCTGGCGGAGACGACGATGATGTCGTTGACGCTGAGTACACAGATACTGACACTGACGCGTAAAGCATCCCGAACCATAATTTTTCAGGGCCTGGCGGAGATTTACTCTGCCGAGCCCTTTTCTTCACAAAGGATAAAGATATGATCCCGGGATCATCCAGAATAAATCCGGTTTATAATATCTTAATGCGCCTGGGTTCCCTGGTTATTTTGTTCAGCCTGGGATGGCCTGTTTCCGCCCTGGCCATCCACGAGCAGAGCAACAGAGAGATCGTTGAAGGGGATATTGTCCCCTGGATGCCTGAAAAAACTATCCAGGGCAATGCGATCATGATCCCGGCGAATGAAGGGATCACAGTGGTTCTGTTCTGGGCGACCTGGAGTTCGAGGTCGAAGCAGGCCCTTGAGCTCTGGAATAAGTTCAAGGATGACTATGCTGATCAATCCCTGACCATTATAACGGTCAACGCTGAGCGGGATGAACTTTCCAGCCAGGAACTTCAGAGCATCGACCAATACATCGTGGAAAATATCCCAAACCTTCCTGTCGTCCTGGATGGAGGATTGAACCTTTTCAATACCTATGCTGTCATTGCATTGCCGACAGCTTTTTTCCTGGAAAGCTCGGGGAAAGTACTCTACCGGTACCCCAGTTTCCCAGCCAGCGCGGCCCTTGACCTTCAGGAGGAGCTTGAGGTCACCCTCGGCCTCAGGAAAAGGCAGACGCAAGAGGAAGAGGCCTCAAGAGGCAAGCTGGAGTATCAGCCGAAAAACAACGCGCTCCTGTACTACAATCTGGGTGTCCGGCTTTACAAAAAAGGGTTCAGGGAAAAAGCGCTTCAACGGATCATCATTGCTCTTCAAAGGGATCCTGAATACCAGGATCCCCTGCGCGCCATGGAAGGGATTTTTTTCGGCGACGGCAGGACACCAGAAGATGAGGCCAGGCTTAAGACCTTCCTGATGGAGAACGGCCTTGATGGCCAGGTGGACCGGATCGGGGAGGGGAAGCCCCTATTGATCGAGGTGCCTAAAAAGATCGATGCCACGGAGCGAATGCGTCAGCTCATGGAAAAAAATGCTCCCTCTCCAGGCTCTTCCCGGTAGTTTTGAGTCCAAAACAGTCAAATTACCGAATATTACATTTTGGGTAATTGAGCTCTTGTGTTCACAAGGGTTAATGGAAATTAAGCACACTCATGGCTTGTTTACGCAAATCGTGCATTAGTGAAAGGTTACACAATCGTAACTTCCCCGTTCCTCTTTTTGTACTCGACTGATAATATTAAGCGTTATGTGGTCATTTGAGACTGTCTTACTCAAGAGGTATGTCAATGAACTTTCAAAACAAAACAGCAATACTTGCGGTAGTGATCCTCGTTGCCACCCTGGCTGTCCCCGCCGTAGGCCAGCCGGAAAGAGGGATCGAGGTTGGTCAGAAAATAAAACCCAGGCAGTTCAGGACTATCGAACGGGAGAAAATAATCCTGCCGGTTGAGGAAGGGTTGACTGTTCTGTTGTTCTGGTCCACCTGGAGCCCTCGATCGGAGCCTGCGCTGCAGTTGTGGAAAAAGTACGGGGACGAATACAGGGACTACGGGGTTAACGTGTTCACTATCAACGCAGATCACCAGGACATGCAGCCCGAGGATGTTCAGAAAGTTAGGGAATATATCGCCCAGAGGGAGATCGATCTTCCGGTGGTTGTGGATTCGCAGTTGGAGTTTTTCAACGAGATAGGGGTCATTGTTCTTCCCACAGTGCTGTTTTTCAAACCAGACGGGACCCTGGATTATAAATATGCCAGCTTTCCATCAAGCGCGGAGTTGGATCTCAAGGAAGACCTGGAAGCGAAGCTTGGCATTGCCGACGAACCTACTGCCGAGGAAGAGACCACCCGCGGCAAGCTGACCTATCAGCCTAAAAACAATGCGCTCCTGTTCTTCGGTCTGGGGAAGCGGTACCACGAAAAAGGCTATCCAGAGAAGGCCAGGGACAAGTACATCGAAGCGCTTCAAAAAGATTCGGAATATGCTGATCCGCTGCGCTCGCTGGAGAGACTCTTTTTTGATAAAGGCAGAACGCCGGAGGCCGAGGATCGTTTAAAAACCCTTCTCACAGACAGTGGACTCGAAGCTGTTATCGGGAGCATCCAGGAGGAACCGGAGGGGATGGAAGTTGAGCAGATGTCCGCACCTGAAGCAACTGCCCAATCGGGTCAGGTGTCTGCACAGGCTGCCACACCTGAAGCAAAGAAACTGACCCCCATGGAGCGAATGAAGCTTCTTATGGAGAAGGGGAAATAACGTCTGGACCTGGACCTTGACCTTGACCTGGGTTTAGATACGGACTGGCCGTTTTACCAGGACCAGGACCAGGACATCGATTATTCCCCATTCCCATTCATCCTTCCGGATTTTACCTTTTAACATCACAATCAATGAGGTAAAATCCGGTCATGGTAATCGCTGAAATTACAGTCGTCCCTTTGGGTACGGGCACTCCCAGCCTCAGTCGTTTTGTGGCAGATGCCGTCAAGGCTCTCAAGGATACAGGCATCCGTTACACTCTTACCCCCATGGGTACTGTTTTGGAGGGAACGCTGGAGGAGGTCCTCGAGGCAGTACGCATGCTGCACCGGCTGCCGTTTAACCAGGGGGTTGGACGGGTGTCAACCCGCTTGGTCATTGATGAGCGGAGAGATAAAGATGCGACTGCTGCGGGGAAAGTGGCATCGGTGGAGAAACGACTGAAGAATGGTGAATAGGGGAGGAGGAAGGTGGAATAGATCTGCTTCTTCAATCCTTTACCTGGACCAACCCCGGTGATACCCGGATTTCCATTTCAGGCCCTGGTGGGCCTTGAGTTTTTGAGGGGACTGTTTTTTATCCTCTCCTCTTATCCTCTACCCTCAAGGGGTAGGAAGAATCAGAAAATTGGACTAAAAACCAGCGCGATTAGCTCAGTTGGATAGAGCGCTGCCCTCCGGAGGCAGAGGCCGCAGGTTCGAATCCTGCATCGCGTACCAGATATAAAAACAGCCCGCCAATCGGCGGGCTGTTTTTTATTTCTCTGATTCTATCGATGCAGGATGAGAACCTGATGACCGCAGGTCAAGAGTGAGTTTGTCCTGAGGAACACCGCAGGTGTGACGAAGGGAATCCTGCATCGCCATTGGTTCTTATACTCTCCGCATCCCGGTTTTGGTTCCCAACTCTCTGCTCATGAATTCTGGATTCCTTTTAATTCAATGTTTTGCTATCGTTCCATCTGACTGCTGACCACCCCTCGACAGGATCGGGACCCTGAGCTTTGTCGAAGGGTTAACTACTAGAGGACAGAGGACTAATAAATGGCCAAACTTATCGTCATGTTCAAGGATCAGACCCTGCGGGAAGTTCATGTGGGCAACGAGACCATCAAGATCGGACGGGATTCATCGAATCACATCCATCTGGAAAACCCGGCTGTATCCCGGTTCCACGCAGAGATCTACCGACAGGGCTTCCCCTTCTTTGTGGAGGACAAAAAAAGCACCAACGGGGTTCATGTCAACGATGTGCTTATTAACTGGAAAAGCGGCATCAAGGACGGCGACAGGATAACCATCGGGAAACACACGCTGGTATTCAGGGAGGAGTCGACGGATCATCCCGACTTACACCAGGTGAGCCTTACCGATATCGATGGCACTATCGCTCTGGACGGAGGCAAGTTGAGGAAGAAACGGTAAAAAAGGACCGTTTGACGTAAAGACGCAGAGACCCGGGGACGCGGGGACACGAAAAATCCTCGGGCTCTGTCATTCCGGGCAGAGCGAAAGCGATGACCGGAATCCAGTTGCACTTGCCTGCCACGGCGACTTGTCACGGCAGAGCCGAAGGCGACGACGGAAGTTCGAAGAACAAAGACGGGTCATCGTATGCCATAATCTGATCAAGGCGATCCCTGTTTTTGATCTTCTTCTACGTTCTACATTCCACATTCTGCATTCTATTTTTCACTGCGTTCTGCGTGCTGCGTCCTGGATCTTCCCCTCATCCCTTTCCATGCGATCCACACCCCGATCCCGAACACGATCATCGAAAAGTACTGTCCTGGCGTAAGTCCCCAATACAGGCGGTCCTCTACCCGAAGACTGTCAAGGTAGAACCTTACTGATGAGTAGAGGAGGAAAATCAGCGCGATGGGGAACCCCCGAAAAGGTTTATAGTTCCTCAGGCCGTATAATATTATTGTTAGAATGACCGTCCATAGCATTTCATAAAAACCAAGGTTGTGCCGTACGACCCCCTTCATGTCCGCCATGCCCAGGACAAAGTTTGTAACGCGGCCGGGGTGGTCAAAGGCGATAGTGCAGCCGAGCCTGGCGATGGCCCAGGCAGGGACCAGGCCGTAAAGGAGGGCTTCGAGATAGGGGTATGGAGCAGTTTTTTTTCTCCTGAGGCAGATCCATGCACCCAGCGCACCTCCGAAAAAACCGCCGTACGAGGAGATACCTCTCCAGATCATGAGCAGCATGAGGGGGTTTTCTTTGACAAGATGGTAGTTGTAAAAAAATGCCCAGAAAAAGTGTGATATGGCGAACCCGATAACAGCCGCCCAGATGCCCGCGGTGCCCATGATCTCGGTACCTAGCCCGGTTTTTTGGGCCCGCCGCAGGGTGAGATGATAGCCAACTATCAGTGCCAGGGCCACGATAGCCCCGAAGGGATGGATCTGCAACGGGCCGAAGATCTTTATGGAAGGTATGGAGAGGTTGGGGATCATGGTTAAATACCAATCTCAAATCTCATATCTCAAATCTCAAAATATGGTTTGCTGTTAATATTCATAAAATATATTAAGATATAAAGCCTCAGTCTGAGATCTGAGATCTGAGATCTGAGATCGCTTATCCTATTTCTTCCTCGCTCTCCAGCTTTTCAAGGCGGTCGTCAATCCCCCTCATAAGTTCATCAGCCGCTTCGTGAGAGAGGTCGCCCTGGATCATCATTTCGTAGAGGGTGCTCTTTTGAAGGGTGAGGGTCGCCTGTCGCGTCCTGTTTTCCCAGGAGCGCTGTACATCCGGGTGTGCCCCCAACTCCTCGATCCGAAACTGGATAATCCTCAACTCCTCCTCCAGTTCACCGGCCACACGGTCGAAGATCATTTTAGTCACTCTCCCGGAGGTGAGCTTGTTCTTCATTTCATCCAGTGCTCGCCTGATCGCTACCGACCGTGCTACAGCACGCTCATACTGTTCTTCTTCCACCATCCGTCCTCCAAGTCCCAACGCTCTGACCAGGGGTGATACCGTAAGGCCCTGGACAGTCAGGGACAGGAACACGATGCCGAAAACCAGATTGATTATGAAGGTTCTTTCAGGCATTTCCGGCAGGCCGAGAGCCAGGGCAACAGGGATCGATCCGTGGATGCCGCCCCAATTGATCACGTGCAGCCACCTCATTGGCAGCCGTTCTCCCGAAAGGTTGAGAAGGAGAAGGGTAGGATAGCAGGCTGCGGCTCTGGCAATTGTGACAATGGCAAAACCACCCAAAATGAAAGGCCAGATCGACCAGAGCTCGAATACGTGGATCTGGGTACCTATCATCAGGAATATGAGGGAGTTGATGATGAAAGCCGCGATCTCCCAGAAATTCTTGATCGCGAGTCGCGTGGTGGGGCTCATGGCAAGCCTTGCCCCCTGGTTGCCTATGAGGACTCCGGCCGCGACCACTGCCATGACACCGGAAACGTGGAGAGTGTGTTCCGCTACGATAAACGCTCCAAAGGCCAGGAGCAGTGTGATGAGCACCTCCAGGACATGATCGTCGAGGCGTTTGAGGAGGAGAAACGCCAGGTAACCGAAAACCACTCCGGTAAGGAGTCCACCTACCACAACCTTCAGGAAGAGAAAGACGGATGCGGTGACGTTTAGAGATCCGGAGGTGACAATGCCGATGATAACGCTGTAAAGGACAATGCCGGTGCCGTCGTTGAAAACCGACTCACCTTCCACGATCATGGACAGGCGCTTGGAAACACCCAGCTTTTTAAAAAGGGCCAGGACCGATATGGGGTCGGTCGGGGTGATCATAACCCCCACCAGTAGGGCCACCGTCATGGGAAGCCCTGTCATGCGCTGAATAAGGTAGCCCGCCAGGAACCCGGAGACCATGAGTCCGGGGAAGGCAAGAGCCCCGATGGTCTTCATGTTGCGTTTCAGGTCAGTCAGTTCAAAGTGGATCGCCCCTTCAAAAAGGAGGGGTGGAAGAAAAATGAAGAGGATAAGCTCCTCGGTGAGGCGATAGGGCTTTACTGCTGCCAGGCTGACGAGGAGGCCGCCGAACACCAGGGCGATGGTGTAGGGGAGCCGAATGTACTTGACGGCCACAGCGATGGCGGCCGCTACGGTAAGCAGGGTGAGGAACTGGATCTCGGAGGAGATTAATAAGTGGTCCATAAAGTATTTAATTCCGAATTCCGAATTGAGGATTGAGGATTAAAACAACCATCCGGCGTATGATCCTCCAGTTCTCAATCAGGAATGCTCAATTCTCAATGTTTTTCCTACTTATTCCTTGTACCTCTTTCCTTTTCCCTGAGCGAGCGATAAAATCTGTCTTTATCAATTATCGCCCGCTCTATCTTCCCCTCCGCCACCTTTTCCACTTCGTCGTGTACCTCGACATCGAACAGATATTTTACACCCCTGGATTCTATCAAGGTAACCCTGGCTGTAATAGACATGCCTGGTGGTGTGGGTTTCAGATGGTAGACGGAGATCCAGGTGCCTACGGAGATCTCATCGGGTCTCATGACTGTTTTCAGTGCATCGGTGGCTGCGGCTTCGAACATCATTGCCACCATGGGTGTAGCCAGCACATCGACACCGGTGTTCCCCATGGAGCTTGCAAGGTGTTTTTCCCCCACAGTAACAGTGAATTGTCCTGTTGCTCCTGGTTCCAGACGATTCATTTCAGCCCGCTCTCTGCAATAGATAACTTTGAGTCTGGCATGATTTTAGACCAGATCCAAAGTGTGAAACAAACCACAGGTCGCCCTGTGCGCCAAGGTAATCCGAGGTGAAAGTGAAAAACTGCTTGCATACAGCATAGTTTATACTGTATTTTGTATACAATTTTCAGGGTGCCTGTCTTAGCAATGTTCCCATGCTTCTGATTATCGTTTCTGGGACCCTGTCTTCAGCTTAAAACTTATCCGATTCGGGTTGTCTTTTATGGGGATACCATTATTTCAGTCAAATCTCAAACTGGGAAGCGAAGCTTTCTAAAATCAGGGAAGGAGTTGTGTTATGGCTAGCTTAAAGGAAAAATTCGGGGGAAGTCTCCCAGCTATCAGGGATGACATCCGAAACCTTGTGAAGAGCCACGGTGACGTTGTTCTTTCCGAAGCTACGGTCGCTCAGGCCTACGGTGGGATGAGGGGTATCAAGAGTATGATATGCGATACCTCGGAAGTCAGTCCCGATAAGGGTCTCATTATCCGCGGCATCCCCCTCCTTGAGATAACCGACAAGCTTCCCGAGGAGATATTCTGGCTTCTGGTGACAGGAGAACTGCCCAATGCAGATGAACTCAAGGGCCTGCAGGCAGACCTTACCGCGAGAGCGGGTGTTCCCGCGTATGTCTGGGATGTGATGAGGGCCATGCCCAAGGATGCCCACCCCATGGCCATGATCAGTGTGGGTATCCTGGCGATGCAGAACCTGTCCGAGTATGCCAAGGCTTACGCGGCGGGGGTTAAAAAGACGGAGTACTGGGAATCCACCATGGAGGATGTCCTTAACCTGATCGCCAAACTCCCGGAGCTGGCGGCCGGTATCTACAGGATCAGGTTCCACGATGGCAAATTGATCCCCCACGACCCCAAGGATGACTGGGGAGGCAACATGGCCAAAATGCTTGGCCTGCCCGATCCGGAAGGCAAGCTGGCTGATCTCATGAGGCTCTACCTGACTCTGCACTCTGACCACGAGAGCGGCAACGTCAGCGCCCATGCGTGTCACACCATCGGTTCCGCACTTTCTGATTTTTACTATTCTCTTTCCGGCGGCCTGAACGGATTGGCCGGACCGCTCCACGGTCTGGCTAACCAGGAGTGTCTGTCCTTTGTTCTCGAGATGATCGAGAAGTACGGTGGAGCCCCCACCGACGAACAGCTCACCGAGTACTGCTGGGACACCCTTAACAGCGGCAAGGTCATCCCCGGTTACGGGCATGCCGTTCTCAGGGTAACCGATCCCCGTTTCACTGCTCAGGTTGCGTGGGGCAAGGAGAGAATACCGGAGGATCCAGTGTTCAAAACGGTGGCCAAAATGTTCGACCTGGTGCCCGGGATCCTCAAGGAACAGGGAAAAGCAAAGAACCCCTGGCCCAACGTCGATGCGGCCTCCGGTTCCCTGGTCTATCATTTCGGTATCAAGGAGTTCCCCTTCTATACGGTCCTGTTCAGCGTTTCCCGCGCCCTCGGCGTCGGGGCCCAGCTGATCTACAACAGGGCTCTGGGTGCACCCATTGAGAGGCCCAAGTCAGTGACGACCCAGTTCGTCAAGGGTTTTGTGAAATAGATCCTGCGAGCGTTTGATCGTCAAAAAGCCCGGGCGGGGAACCGCCCGGGCTTTTTATTAGTAATTTTGCGTGCGTACTGGACGAAATGATGAAGTTAGTCTAATCCTATAAGTATGACTTCTACTTCTACTTCTACTTCTACTGGCACCCACGCCCTTGGTCTCCTCTCTGGCGGTCTCGACAGCATGCTGGCGGCAGAGCTGCTTCGCAGGCAGGGGATCAAGGTCACGGCGATCATTTTCCAGACCCCCTTCTTCGGGAGCACCAAAGGGGTTGCCGCGGCCACCCAGCTCGATATCCCCTACAGGATCGAGGATATAACGGTGGACCATCTGGTCATGGTCAAGTCTCCGCATTACGGTTACGGCAAGAATATGAACCCGTGTATCGATTGCCACGCCATGATGTTTGCAAAAGCGGGAGAGCTCATGGAGGAGCTTGGGGCTCACTTTCTTTTCTCGGGTGAGGTTCTGGGGCAGCGGCCAATGTCCCAGAACCTCAAGGCTCTGAAGCTGGTGGAAGAGGCTTCAGGCTACCAGGGCCTTATTCTGCGTCCGTTATCAGCAAAGCTCCTGCTTGAAACCGACCCCGAAAGGGATGGGCTGGTGGACAGAAAGCAGATGCTGGATATTCAGGGCCGCTCGCGGAAAAGACAGATGCAAATGGCTCAGGACTGGGGACTTTCAGAGTACCCTGCTCCGGGGGGAGGCTGCCTTCTCACCGACCCCGGGTTCTCGGTGCGCCTTGATGAACTGTTCGATACAAACCCTTCAGCAGACCCAATTGATGTGGAGAAGCTGAAACTGGGACGCCATTTTCGCCTTCCAGGAGGTAGTAAGGCTGTGGTGGGCAGGCATCACAAGGACAATGAGGACCTTAAACCGTTGATCCGTGCAGGGGACATTCAGCTGAAGCAAAGCGACGCTCCAGGCCCACTCACCATCCTTGATCCCAATGCCTCCGAACAGGATATTCTGGCAGCCGCTGCCCTGACGGCGCGCTACACGAAAGCCGGTACTTCCGGAGACAAGGTGTCTATTCTGGTGATAAGATCTGAAGTAGATGAAGCTGTTATGGAGGTTCAGCCCATGAGCCTCATGGATGTGGAAGAGTATCGTGTCGGATGAACAGGTTTGGATACCGGTAGATGGTGTCCTGGATCTTCACACCTTTCGTCCCAATGAGACAGCGGATGTGGTGGAGGAATACCTGCGTGTCTGCCTGGGAAAAAAGATCAGCCAGGTGCGGATCATTCACGGTAAGGGAAAAGGGATTCAGCGGAAGATAGTGCACTCCCTGCTTAACCGGTTGGATTTTGTCTCTTCCTTCAAGGGAGCAGAGGAAACAGCTGGTGGTTGGGGAGCAACTATAGTTACCTTAAAGGTGGCACTTTAATGACAAGATCAGCCGAGATCTTTAGCGTATGCCTGCTATTGATAATTTGCGTAACGCCAGCTGCTTACGGAGAGTTGGTGCGGGGCGGAGCAACCTTGAGTTCCGTGTCCTCGGTGGTCAAGATCAGCCGTGAGGGTAACGGTCTTGACTCGCTGGTGCCGGGGGAGATCCTTTATGTCTTCACGGATTCCGGCGAGCCTGTATCCCAGATCTTCGTAAAGGATGTTTTTTCCGATGTGATCCACAGTGAACCTTTGCCCGATGCTGTTGCCCGGCAGATCCGGGAAACCAGGACCATCCTGATATTCAGCAACCTCAGGGAGTACGGTGACTTCATTATTGCCTTTCGTAACGGTACCCTGGAATCTTTCGGTGACTTTATCACCCGGAACCCTGACAGCGAATTCCGTGAAGAGGCTCAGCGTATCTATGACGGCCTTGTGTATCGTCCTTTCAAGGTGAAAGGCACGCACCAGGCCCTTGAGGATTTTCTTAAAAAACACCCTGACAACTACTATGCGGGAAGTGCCATGAAAAGGAGAGATGATCTCCGCTACATACCGGTAAAGGAGGCCAACAAGATAAGCCAATACCGGTGGTTCATTTCCACGTATCCCGACAACCGCAACGCTGAAGAAGCCAGAGCAAAGATTGGGGCGATCCTTTCAACATACGAGGACACCAAACTGGAAGAGGTCGCAAGATACCCTCGTAGCCACCAGGGGAAAAAGGTCAAGTTTCCCGGCACCCTGCACAGTGCCCTGCCGATCTATGTCGAAGGTCCGGGAATTGGAAGAAAAACGGCCCAATTTAAAAGTCCCAGGAACTCCTCCGAGTATCTCAATTTCCAGGTAACGCAGAACGACATTGTCCTCTGGAGACTTTTTGCCAACAGAGAGGATGAATACGTTGTGAAGGTGGTCCAAAAGTCCGGGAAGGGTGATCATATCCTTGTCTATGGTGTTGTATTCGATACCCTGGGGGGGGCGCCCTGGATCGATGTGGATGACATCGAGAAATACTGAAGTACCGGGAGGAGGATAGCAATGGTCTGGTTCCTGTATGTGGTAGCTATATTATTTATCGCCAAAGGCAGCTTTCTTGTTCTGCACACGGAGAGGGCTTTAGAAATAACCGGAATGTTGATTGAAAAAGGCAGCCACAGGATCTGGGGCATCGCGGGTGCAACTTTTGGAGTCCTGCTCTGTGTTGCGTCATTCTGGAGCGGTGTGGTCTGGTTCCTCTTCCTCCTCGGGTTGATGTTCACGGGAATTGGCATATTCTTGTTCCTCGGTGAGAAGGAAAAAGTTCAGCCACTCCTCCGAACATGGAGTTCGATGTCAAACAGCGGCCTGAGACTTTGGGGGCTGATCCTGGTAGTCACGGGTACAGCGATTCTGTCGTGGGTATAGGAGAGTGTAGAGTGCAGAGGAACTGCTCTTGATTATCGGGATATTATTGAATGCCCTTAACTCTACACTCTACACATTACACTCTGCACTAGGCGAAGCGCTATGAGATACATAAGCATATTCCCGCAATATCCCGTCAGTATCCTCAAAATGGAGGAACTCAAAAGGTATCGCCAGAAGGTCATCAATGACCAGGTGACCGTTTCTTCTATCGTCAGGATGCTTAATAACCACTCTCCGATAATGAAGACCGTCAATGGGCACTACGTCAACAAGTCTTTCATTGTGGGGGTCCGAGACTACGATATCCCTGCTAACAGGCGTTCCAGCCAGGCCAAATATGAGAGGAGGAACCAGATAAACCTCTACGTTTCCATGGACCTGTCCACCATGGAGGAAGTTTCCGGGATCATATCAGTGCAGAAGATAGCGAGCACTGTGGAAGCCTGTATGGAAAGGGCTCTGGCGCCATGTGACCCAGGTCGGTTCATCGGTGTACTGACAGACTGGAATACGACGGAAAAGCTGGACAACATGATAGATCCCCGCATCCAGAAGGAACTGGACGAGGCCAACCTGAGCCAGTCCTTCTTCGCTGTAAACAGGAACATGATTAAGAAGTTTTCCCTTGTCAGGGAAATGGGTGATGAATCAATTGAAAAGTTGATCCAGCCATCCGGCAAGGTAGGATAGGCTGGATGGATGATCTCAAATCTCAGATCTCAAATTGAGTTAAACATCAACCACCAGGTAGTGGTTATGTCTGATCTGAGATCTGAAATCTGAGATGTGAGATTGATTTTTCCCCGCAACGCGGGGGAAAATTACACCCCTCACGTCCCGCCATAGCCGACCTTGATCTTTTCGCCGTCGACGATGACCGGGACCTGCCGCTTGCCCCCAGTGACCTTTAGCATCTCGTCCAGTGAACCTGGATCTGCAAGGACATCCCTGTAGTCGACCGTTCGTCCCTCTCCCTCAAAGGCCTCACGGGCCTTCACGGTGTAGGGTCAGCTGAGTTTTCCATAAATGATGACTTTGCTCATAAAACCTCCGTGAATAGTGAACTGTGAAAGGTTGATGGCTTCGCAAAAAGCCGATCACGGACTTTTTGCGACCCTGTCATGGTTGAAATCCTGAAAACCCCAGATTTCGTTTTTCCATTATAGGCAATTATGCGGATAATTTCAAAAAGCCATAAACACTACAAATAGATGCTTGACAAGTGGAGTGCAAAAATATTTCTCTACGCTCTACGCTCCACGGTTCTCTGGCATTCCAGTGCTCTTTCTGCTAATTATATGAACCTTTCCAAATCAATGGAGGTAATCGATGCATCTAACAGTCATCCCGGAGAGATGCTCCGGGTGCAAGATCTGCGAGCTTGCCTGCAGCGTTGGACGTGAGGGGGCCAACAACCCCAAAAAGAGCCGTATGCGGGTCATGGTGCTGTATCCGCACCCTGTGATCCGCATGCCCATCGTCTGCAAGCAGTGCGGCGTGCCCAAGTGCGGGGAAGGATGTCCCACCAACGCCATTTACAAGGAAAACGGGGTCGTGCACCTTGACCAGGAGAAGTGCATCTCCTGCAACCAGTGCCTGACCAGTTGCCCCTTTGGCGCCATGTTCCTTCACGAGGACATTGAGCATCCTTTCAAATGCGACCTGTGTGACGGCGGCGAACCTCTATGTGTCCAGGCCTGTCCCAAGGAAGCGCTCAAGTTTCACCCCAAGCACATACTGGGTCAGGCCCATCGCCTTTCGGCGGCACACAGCTACGCCAAAATGAGCAAGGTGGAGTACATGGACGACGGCCAGAAGAAGACCCTCAAATACGCGAAGATCACGAAGGGCGGCAGCGATGACCGTTAAGGGGGGTTATTTTTTTAAGATCCTGGAAGTGGACCTCACGTCAGGGACGAGCGAGGTGCGCCCTTTCGACGAGGACTTTGCCCTCCAATACATCGGCGGACGCGGTTTCGGCGCCAGGATCCTTGCCGACCACCTCAAGGGAAGGAAAAAGAGGATCGATCCCCTGGGGCCGGACAACATCCTTATCATCGCCCCCGGTCCCCTCACCGGCGCTTACCTCCCGGCTTCGGGCAAGAACTCATTCATTACTATCTCGCCGGCGACGGGTATCTACGGTGATTCCAGCATCGGCGGGGTCTTCGGTGTGGAACTTCGCCAGGCCGGTTATGACGCTGTGGTGATCAAGGGCAAGGCCCCGGTGCTGTCTGCCCTGAGCATCCAGGACGATACGGTCAAGGTGATCCCCATACCTCATGCCGCAGGGGCTACCGCCCTGGAAGGCGAGCACATGGTCCGGGAAGCCACCGGCGATGAGGACATGAAGATCGCCTGCATTGGGCCGGCCGGAGAGAACGCTGTCGTCTACGCCTGTGTCAACACAGACTGGAGCCGTAACGCGGGCCGGATCGGGATCGGCGCGGTCATGGGGTCCAAGAACCTCAAAGCTGTTGCTGTCAGAGGTTCCAGAGATCTTCCCATTTTCGACCTTCCAGGGTTGATGGAAGCCTCCGCCGAGGGGTACGCTCTGCTTAAGAGTCACGAATTCTTCAAGTTCTGGCAGGACCAGGGTCTCATGTCGGTGGTGGATTACGCCAACAAGATGGGGATCCTGCCCACCAGGAATTTCCAGGAAACGGTCTACGACAAGGCCGACCGGATGAACGGTTACATGATGGAGGACCGTTACAAAATCGGGGATTCGGCCTGTTTCGGGTGTTCCATGTCCTGCGGAAATGTATGTCTCGTCAAGGAAGGCAAGTACCGGGGTACCGTCACCGAGGGCCCGGAGTACGAGTCCGCGGCGATGCTCGGCAGCAACCTTGGTTCCTCCAACTTTGCCTATATCCTCAAGGCCAACGCCCTGTGCGATGAACTGGGAGTGGACACTATTTCCACCGGCTCCATCATCGGTGCTGTCATCGAAGGCCTGGAGAGAGGCTTTATCACCTCTGAAGATATAGATGGTATCGAGATCGAATGGGGGGACGAGGACTCCATCCTGGCACTTATCAACAAGATCGCCTTCAGGGATGGCGTAGGAAATACGCTTGCCGGCGGGGCCAGGGCCATAATCAGCCGCTGGCCTGAAATGGCCCGCGTCATCAATCACGTCAAGGGCCTGGAGCAGTCGGCCTATGACGCCCGCGGAGCCATCTCCATGGCCCTGGGGTACGGAACCTCAGATATTGGAGCTCATCACACCCGAGCCCTTACTGTCTTCAACGAACTGGAGACGGGCAACAACCTGGAGTTCGAGGACAAGATCAACTTCCTGATCTACCACCAGACGGTGAGGCCCCTCTTTGACATGCTGGGAGTGTGCAGGCTTCCATGGATCGAACTCGGGTTCCCGGAGGAGTATTACCAGCGGTTCTACAAGGCCATTACCGGCCAGGATCTGTCTATGGACGAACTGTTTGAAAGATCCAGACACATTTACGATCTTACTCGGGCCATCAATGTAAGCCTGGGCATCAGCCGCAAAGATGACTATCCTGCCCAGCGATCCTTCGAAGATCCGGTACCCTCAGGCCCCACAGCGGGTAAGGTCATCGACCGGGATGATTATGAGAAGATCCTGGGGATGTATTATGAGAAGCGGGGATGGGATCAGGACGGCAAGCCGGAGCTAAAGCTCTAGAACGCAGCACGCAGAACGCAGCACACAGGAGATAATACGACCAGAGCGGTAAGCTCTGGTAATCAGTGATGGGGAAATACAAAGTCCGGCGCGCAATGCTCCGGACTTGTTTTATCGCAATGCTTTTGTTTTGTTGTTCACGCTTTACTACTATTTCCCTTCCTCTTTACCAAACCCTATCACGATATACGAACCGCTCTTTTCATCCTGGCGAAGGCGGACCTGTCACGCCGTAGCCACTCTCAAATGTTATTACCTCTATTTGGTGCCTTCTTTACCAAACCCTATCACGATATACGAACCGCTCTTTTCATCCTGGCGAAGGCGGACCTGTCACGCCGTAGCCACT
>JARGFZ010000010.1:45323-85792 GCA_029210965.1 bacterium
ATTACCTCTATTTGGTGCCTTCTTTACCAAACCCTATCACGATATACGAACCGCTCTTTTCATCCTGGCGAAGGCGGATAAGCCCATTGCGCTGGGCATCATCGAGCAGTTCGCTGAAGGTACGGTACCCAACGGCAGATTCCGAGAAAGAGGGTTTCTTTCGTTTCATGGTCTCCTTGACCATGGAGGACCAGAGGATCTCCTTGTTCTCCCGGACCAGCGCGATGATGGAGTCCACCAGGAGTTGGAACGCCTCCTTTCGCTGCTTGGGGATGGATTCGGTCATCTTGGGAGGGATACCTACAGGGTTTTCCAACTCCTCGTAGTAGATAAACTCGTCACAGTTTTCGGTGAGCAGGGTGGAGGCGGAATCCTGAAGGCTCATGCCGATAACCCTCTTCCCGTTCTCCTTGAGCTTCGAAACCAGCGGGGAGAAATCCGAGTCCCCGGACACGATGACAAAGGTGTCAATGTGTTCTTTCCCCCAGGACAGGTCGAGGGCATCTACCACCAGCCGGATATCGGCCGAATTCTTTCCGGTCAACTGGCGTTTGGGGATCTCAATAAGTTCCAGACCCGCCTCGTGGAGGGCATGCTTGTAATCGGAGTAGCGGGTCCAGTCCGCATAAGCTTTCTTGACCACGACCTTGCCCTTCTCCACCAGACGTTCTAAGATCAGGGTTATCTCGAACTTTTTTTGTTTTTTCCCCTTGAAACCCAGAATGATGTTCTCAAAATCCACGAACACCGCCAGGGTATGTCCATTATCATCATGTGCCATTCTATTTTCCCCCTATTTTCTCGTCCCAGCTCACAACCTGGTTTTTGCCGCTCCTTTTGGCCACATACAGGGCCTCGTCGGAAAGGCGGATCAGGTCGTCAGGGAAACGGCTCTTTTCGTTGGGATAGTGGGCCACACCGCAGCTGACAGTCACTCCGGATTCAGCGATGGTTGACCGCAGTCTTTCGGCGAGACGATCTGCGTGTTCTATGTCGGCCCCGTTGGTGAGAACGATAAACTCCTCTCCCCCGTAGCGCGCCGCGATGTCGGCGTCTCTTGTCTGGCGATGGATAATCTCGCCCACTGTCTGAAGTATCCGGTCGCCGTACTGATGACCGTGTTTGTCGTTTATCTTCTTAAAGTCGTCGATGTCGAGCATGATGAGGGTAATGGGGGTCTTGTACCGCTTGGACCGGTAGAACTCTTTTTCAAGGGTGGTCATAAATAAGCGGCGGTTATACATCCCGGTAAGATAGTCCCTTACAGCAAGGTCCTTCAACTTTTCGTGAGCGATCTCCATCTCCCGCACATAGGTCTTCAGGACGTCCGATTGAGTCACTATCCCCACGAGTTTATCTTTGCGGTTAATGATCGGGAACCGTCTGAACCCCTTTTCCGTCATGAGGGCTACCGCCCTTTCCAGGGTGGTGTCGGAGAAAAGGGTCTGAACCGGGGATGACATGACCTGGTTTGCCTTGACCTTCGATACCTCGCCCCCGTTGGCGGCAAGTCGGCGGACAATGTCCCGCTCGCTGATGATACCTGCGATCTTGTCCTTATCCTGGACGATAACGCAGGAGATCTTTTTATCGCTCATCATATGGCCTACGGTGACAAGATTTGCCCCTGGAGGGACAGTGGCCACCTTCTTTGACATGACGTAGCTGACTTTCAACGGTTAAGTCCTCCTGTGTTCCTGAGAGTTAACATACCAGTAAATTTACACTTTTTTATCGGACACGGCAAAGGGGGAAATGCAGTGAACCGTGAAGCGTGAAGCGTGAAGCGAAAAAGACCTTTGTTGTCATTTAGTTGTCGAATTTATACACTACGTTAATCCTGGATCCAACAACGGCTGCCACGTTGTTCGAATCACGGGTCACGAATAAAGGCACTTAACCGCACTTTTTTCATAGTTACCCACTGTGCATTAATGAAAACCTTTACATTTAGGCTGTCTGCGGTGGTGTGATTATTGCACATTTACCCTTTTAGCTTGAATTCGCCAAGGGAATTGATGAATATGCAAGAATAACCTTCGATTAATGGTAAAGGAGAACGCGATGAAACGAATATCCATTTTTACTGTTGTAGTCCTGGTGGCTCTGGCCTTTGTGTCGGCAGCTTGGGCCCTTCCCTTCCCCATCACCGATGTCCGGGCTCTTGGTATGGGCGGCGCTTTCGTGGCGGCTGGTGAAGGGATCGGCGCAGTGCAGTACAATCCGGCACTGCTGGGTAAAGATTCTACAGTGGGCGTGGTTGTACCCGAGATCGTTGCGCGCATCGAGGATCACATAGGGTTGGTGGATCTCATCGATGACCTGAACAATGCCGTTGATACAGCTGATACAACCCAGATGATTGCTATCCTTAACCAATTGGATCAGGGTGGAGCTCTGGATATCCAGGCCAGCGCTGCTGCAGGTGCCGGTTTCGGGCTCTTCGGCATCTCGGCCGGTGCGACCTATTCCCAGTTGATCTACGGAACCGCCTACCCGGACCACATCTATACGACCCAGGATGCGGGTCTTTTAGATTCAGCCAACAACACCCTCGAATTGAGGGGTATGGAAGCCAGACAAATCATCCTTACAGGTGCTAAAAGTTTCGGCAACATCATCGTGGGTGCGAACCTGCGTAACATCCAGGCTACCGTCTTCTCCGATTCGGAAAGTCTCTTCAGCGATCCCGGCATCGGTATTGGTGATGTAACGGCGGGTACTGAACAGGATGAGAGTGCCACCGCCTTTGATGTAGGTGCCGTTATGGGTCTAACCCCCCTGCTTGATGTTGGTATCGTAGCGAAGGACGTGGGCGGCACTGACCTGGGTGTGGTCGAATTCGACCCGCGCTACAGGGTTGGAGCGGCGCTGCACCTTCCCATGATCACCGTTGCCGCTGATTACGATGTCACGAAGGATGATACAGGCGGTACGGATTACCAGGACTGGGCCCTGGGAGCGGAGTTCGACGTTTGGGCTATCGCCCTGAGAGCAGGATTAAGCAACAACTCGGGCCTCAGCGCCGCTCCCACCCTCATCCACCTGGGCGTTGGACTCGGTTTCCTGGACATCGGAGCAGCCTACGCCGAGGACGGTGATTACTATATGGCCGGTGTGAATTTGAGTTTGGGATTTTAAATACGAATCTCAAATTTCAGATCTCATATCTCAAAAGGGGCGCTTCGGCGCCTTTTTTTTGTACCGGGTACGAAGAGCGAGGAAGCGGCTTAGATCTGAAGCTCTACACTCTGCACGTTGCACTTTACACTGTTCATCGGATTGATAAATCCGATGAACTAAACCATCCCCTCATAACCCTCCAGTTCCTCCTTATAGACCTTGTCCCTGTGGATTCCCAGTTCGTCGAGACACATTGCCACCGCTTTGACCATGGCCGGAGGGCCTGAGACGTAAAAAGTCTGCTCGGGGAGGTCCGGCACCGATTCTTCGATGATGCGGCTGTTGATAAACCCGTTAAAACCGTCCCAATTTTGGGGAGGGTTTTCAAGGACATGGATCACCTTGAGCTTTGGATCCGCCTTTTTCCACTGCCTTATCTCATCGGCAAAGGCGGTCTCCTCCCTGGTGAGGTTGCCGTACAGCAGGTACTTCTCGCCACCTATTCCCTTGTCCACTGCGTGTTTCAGAATACTCCGGATGGGAGTGATCCCGATCCCACCGGCCAGAAAAGATACTTTGTCCAGCCCTCCTTCGTAGATCAGGTTTCCCATGGGACCTCGAAAGAACACTTCATCATCCACCTGAAGCTGCTTGACGTTCTGACAGAAATCGGAGTCGCTGAGCCGCTTGGTGAACTCCAGGTAAGGTTCCGTGGGTGAGGAGGAAAAGGAGAGAGAGCGGGATAACTTCCCGGAGCTCCCTTCAACGGTAAAGTAGCCCCATTGGCCGGGTTTGAAGGTAAAGCCCTCAGGTTTATCCATGCGCAGCGTCACGGCTGTGGGAGTGAGTTGGATGAGCTCGATGACCTTGACGGTGTACTCACTCATGTTGGGTGCCTTTCGTTAAGGGAGAATCTCAAATCTCACATCTCATATCTCAAATAAATCGAAAAGGCTGAATGCATTTACTTGAGAGATTTTATTTAAGGTTTCTTTCTGAGATCTGAGATCTGAGATCTGAGATCCTACCCGCTTTTCCTCAGGAAACGGCTCCCGGCCCACACCAGCCCGAAAACGACCGCTTCCAGAAGGACGATGGAACCGGATGACGGTATGTCCATGTAGTAACTGATCGCGAGACCGCCCAGTACGGAGAGTATTCCAACCGCGCAGGACCAGATAATTGCCATGCGGAAGTTACCCGCCATCTGAAGAGCTGTTGCCGCGGGAATGACGATGAGAGCTGCTACCAGAAGAAGTCCCACCACCTTCATGGCCAGAACCACCGTTACGGCGCTAAGTACGGCAAGAAGGAGATCCAGCCGTCGGACCGGTATCCCCGATGTTCTGGCAAGCTCCCGGTCGAATGTAATGGCCACCAGGTCATGATAGTTCAGGACAACGGTGAGCACGACAGCAATAGCGAGGATGGCAGAGGTCCACACCTCACCAGGACCGATAGCAAGGATATTCCCGAAGAGGTAGGAGAACAGCTCCACGCTGAACTGACCTGAGACGCTGGCGATGACGATCCCAAGGGCGAAACCTACAGAAGAAACGATCCCTATGGCGGTGTCGCCGTGCAACCCTGCCGCTTCCCGGAGTTTGAGCAGGAGGATAGCGGCAATGATCGCCACCACAAGGGCCGTCCAGACAGGGGAGACGTTCAGCAGCAGACCCAGGGCCACGCCGCCAAAGGTGACGTGGGCCAGGCCGTGCCCAAGCATGGCATCACGACGCAGCACGAGAAAGACGCCCAGGACGCTGCACGCCACGGCGATGAGAAGACCCGCTGCGATGGCTCTTTGCATGAATGAAAAAGCTAATATCTCCATGGTATCCTTGAAGTCGGTAAAAGCCTACTAACCGCAGTGCGGCCGACTGAAGGCCGCTCCGCAGGGGTACGCAGGGTGATTCAAAAATCTGGGTAAAACCTTATCGATAATACGGCATGTCATAATTTGTTAATTTGAACTAAACCAATTTACCTTTGTAGGCTTTGCGTCTTTGCGTAACACAGTCCGCATTTTAAGAACCTGTTCTTTCCCCCTCTTTTTTGCCTTCCCTTGCGTCACGGCCTTGCAATGGCTTAACTGCCTGCCCTGAGCTTGTCGAAGGGCGAGAGACAGAATTTATCGCTTTAATAGCAACCGTGCTTTACCCAAGTTCAAAGTTGTACCCTGCGGTAAATTAGCTTTTGATCTTCTCCTGCGTTCTGCGTGCTGTGTGCTGCGTCCTGTCATTTAATGCCTATGACATATCAAATGGCTCTCCGGGCCGAACAGTGTGATGGCCTGTTCAGAATCGCAGAAATCATCGTGGCTTCCGTGGAAAATGAGTCTCTGGTTCAGGCAGGCCACCTTGTTCACATGTTTGGTGACCACACCGATGTCGTGGGTTACCAGGATCAAGGTGACACCTTTCTCCCGGTTGATGTGCTCAAGCATGTCATAAAAACGCTCCTGGGTGACTCCGTCCACCCCGGTGGTCGGCTCGTCCAGGACCAGGATTTCGGGCTGGGAGGCAAGGGCTCTTGCTATGAATACCCGCTGCTGCTGCCCTCCTGAAAGTGCCCAGATACGGCGGTTTTTATAGCGGCGCATATCCATAAGGTCCAGTGCTTCGTCGATAACCGCTTCATCACCCGGTTTCAGGAAACGGGGCCAGGCCTTGTGGGGCAGGAGCCCCATAGCCACCACCTCTTTCACCGATGCCGGGAAAAGGGGGTCCAGGTCGGTGACCTTCTGGGGAACATACCCCACCCTGTCCCAGGCGGTAAAATCCCCCAGGTTCCTGCCCATGATCCGGACCAACCCGCTGTCGGGCTTCTGCAGACCGAGTATGATGCGGATGAGAGTGGATTTTCCCGAACCGTTGGGACCCAACAGGGCAAGAAAATCCCCCCGATGGACCTTCATGCTCACCGAGTCCAGGATCTGTTCGTTCCCGTACCGGAAACTCACCTCATCCAGGTCAAACAGGACGTCAGGTTCAGTCACACTCAAGTCCCTCCCTGAGGGTTTTCAGGTTGCGGTCCATGATCTCGAGGAAAATCAGCCCCTCCCTCCACTGGGCCCCAGTCAGGTTCGCCCCAGGGTTCAGAACCATAACCGTTGCACCGGTCTCCTGAGAAAGGACCTGGGCCATCCGGGGGTTCATCAGCTCTTCCGAGAAAATGGTGTGAATCTTATTGTCCTTGACCACGTTAACGATGCCAGCCAGATGCCTGGGCGTTGGTTCGGCATCCGGGGTGAGACCGTAGACGGATATCTGTTCGATGCCGTATCGCCGGGCCAGATGCCCGAAGGCCGCGTGTCCCCCCGTCACCAGACGCCGCGAGCCGCACTCTTTGAGGCCGGTCATAAAATCCTGGTCAAGTTGTTCAAGCCTGTGGGCGTAAGCCCGGGCATTGGCGATATAACTGTCCTTGTTTTCAGGATCCTGGCTGGCCAGCAGTCTGCCGATCATCTCCACTGTGCGTGCAGAAAGGGAAAGGTCCAGCCAGAAATGGGGGTCCTCTCCCTGGTTCTGACCGCTGCAAACAGTGCTGGTAAAGCCTTGGCTGTCCATGACCTGCACGAGAGCAACGCCCCGTCCCTGGACCGCCTTTGCGAGGTTGTCAGCCCACGGCTCCATCCTCTCACTTGTGTACACAAAAATATCCGCCTGGGAAAGGTCTACGATGTCCGATGGTTTTGGCTCCCAGGAGTGAGGATCTACCCCAGGCGGCAACAGGAGCCGCACATCAGCCGCCGTACCGGCCACCTCCCGCGCGAAATCGAATAGGGGGAAAACAGACGCGACCACCGTGAGACGATCGGCGGCCGCATGTGAGGGCACCTGAACCATTATCGCTAGCATGACAGCTGTCAGGAAGCTGAGTCGTTTTTTCATGTGTTGGGCCGATCGCCTCTCCATGGTCGCAGTTCACAGTTCACGGTTCACAGTTCTTTTAAATTCCCTTGACACAGCTATCCTGTGGACTTTCGTTTTTGCTGCGTGCTGCGTGCTGCGTGCTGCGTGCTGCGTGCTGCGTGCTGCGTGCTGCGTGCTAGTCATTGAGCTCAACTATATCTCCATCGATCAACTCGTAATCCATCGCCACCCTTTGGCCGTCAAAGACCTCCTCCCCCCACACCCTTGCGAACTTCATTTTCAAGGCCAGGTCCTTGTGCACCGTTTTGGCAAGTTCCGATACAGTAGACCCGCGTTTGACGACGAAGGGATGGTCCATGTCCGGTTCCTTGCCGGGGGGTTTGGAGAAGACCCGGATGAGGCGCATGGAGTTGGTCACATTTTCCTTGAACTCTTCCAGTCCCGAACCGGTGCGGGCCGACACGGGGTGTATCTGGGGAAGGTCCTCGATCAGTTCCGTGAGGATGGAAAGACGCTCCTCGGCTTCGTCCATGGCGCACTTGTTCCCAAGGTAGATAGACGGTAAATGGGCCCAGCCGCTTTCCTCAAATACCTTTTCTCCATCAGAGGCAATGAGCTTTATTCTCAGGTCCTCAAGGACGGCATGAGCGGCCTCCCACTGTTCAAGGAGGTCGTCCCGGGCAAGGTCCAGAGTGAGGACGGCCATGTCGGCGTTCCTGATGAGTCCTGAGATCCAGCGCTCTGTCACGTTGGGATCCAGGGCCGGGGTGTCTACCAGCTGGATGGGGATGCCGTGGTGAAACATCATTCCCGGTTGAGGTGTCCGGGTTGTAAATGGGTACTCGGCGATGTTCGGCTCCAGGTTGGTCATTACCGATATGAGGGAGGACTTTCCGGTGTTCACCGGACCGATGATGACAACCTGGGCAGCACCTTCCTTCGGTACATGAGAAAGGTCGACTCGCCCGCCTCCCTTCTTTTTCGCCTGCTCGGACTGGGTCTTCCATTTGGCGATGCGTTTCTTGATATCGCCCTGCATCTTCTCGGTCCCCTTGTGCTTGGGGATGAGGCGGAGCATCTTTTCCAGCGCTTCCAGTTTGGCCTCGGGCGAGACTGCCTGCCGGAATTCTTCCTCTGCTTCTCTATATTGTGGAGTAAGGTTTGTGGACATTTTGGATTTATGCGGGCATCAATAGCACGTCATTTGCTGCGTTATCACCCCTCGGAAATCCTCGTCGTATGTCGGCATATACGCCTCCGGTGTTCCTCGGGACTCTGGCCTTGCATCTAACGCACTCTTGAAGCCCTCAAACCTCCGGGTAAGATAGATTAAATAAGGGTAAAACGGCGCCTGAAAACGGGCAATCTGCAAGTTTAGTTCTTATAGATAAGTGATAGGAGATAAGGAAAAACTTCAGCACTTATCTCATAGCAACTCGAACTTATCTTTTCCATTCTCCCGCACCGATAAGCACATCCTTTCAACTTCAGATTTATTGTCAAGTTACCTCGATCCCGCCACAGGCGGGACCTCCGGTATTCCTCGGGGCTCTGGCCTTGCATCTAAACCCTTCCTGGAAACCTTCAAAGCTAATCATAAATTCAGTCCGATTACGCTTCCGTCGAGCCTCATAGCTAACGCATTCTTGCGAACTTCTCGGCCGGTGTGGTTTCTCTCACATCACCCTCATTCCCCTGGTCCTGGAGTTGTGATTTTCTGACTTTTAAAATCTTGTTTTTCATAGGGTTACCATACCGTATGTGAAAAATCAGAGGTGCTATTTTCATCCTGTGAAACGCTTGACTAAGAAAAGGAAGAGTATCAGTTTCTTTCCACGCTCCACGCTCCACGCTCCACGCTCCACGCTCCACGCTCCACGCTCCACGGTTCACTAATCACCTTTTTTTGTTTTCTCAATCTCCTCTATGATCATCTGGCGATGCTGCGCCAGATCCCGGCTCATGACCTCCATGAACTTCAGGTACGTAGGGTTCTGACTGATAATGATCTCGAAAAAACGTCCCTCGATGATGGATTCTTCGATCACCAGGGCGAAATTAAGGGCTGCGCTGAGGGTTACCTGTCCCTTCATGAGGTCGGACGTCTTCTCGTTGATATTTTCCACGAAGGATGAAATAGCCGTGGGCTCGACCTTCAGCCCGGGCTTGAACTGATCCAGGTGTGCTTCGACCACCCTGGTCAGGTTGCCGATGATCTTTTCGTGCCGTTCTTCCTCTATAGCCAGTTCCATCCACAGGGAGGCTACGGACTTCCAATTTTCAGAACACGCCAGGTAATAGGCTGCCATGGCTGACTCTAGATGACAGAGGTTTTCCAGGGTCTGAAGTATCTGGTTGGTTCCGGCTGTGTCCATGGTGACGGGATTATACAACAATCAGCGTCCTATAGTGAAATTTCCAAAAGCTAAAAGACAGGGATCTTTTAACGCAGAGGAAGGCTCAAGCAAAGGGGAAGGTTGTCTTTTTAAATGCTGGTTTTATCGCTATTATTGTAAACGTTCCTTCCCCCTGATTCCAGAATTCAGGTTTTGATTTTCTCAGCGCTCTTCGCGACCTCTGCGTTTAAACAGCTTTTGCCTTTCTTCTACGTTCTGCATTCTAGGTTCTACATTCCAAGTTGTGCTAAATTGGCCCCATGGATAAAAAAGCCATCTCCAACGCCCTCGATGAAGCCTCCGTCCTCATGGAACTTGCCGGGGACAACCCCTTCCGGGTGCGCGCCTACAGTAACGCTTCGCGCATCGTGCGGGCCTACGCCGGAGACCTTGCCGAGGCGGTGGCCGACGGGTCTATTCGGTCCATCAAGGGCATCGGTCCAGCCATAGCAGGCGACATCGCCGAACTGCTGGAATCGGACGATCCGCCCTTTTTGCAGGAGCTCAGATCAAGGTTCCCCGAAGGGGTCCTGGGCATGCTCCGCATCCCGGGCCTGGGCCCGAAAAAGATCAGGGCCCTCATGGAGGAGCTCGATATTACCTCCATAGGAGAACTGGAATACGCCTGCAAGGAGAACAGGCTTCTTGAGCTTCCCGGGTTCGGGGCAAAGACCCAGGAGAATATACTCAAGGGGATCGCCAGCCTCACGGCCTATGCCGGACGCTACCTGGCCGATACGGTGAGGGCTGAGGCCGACCAGATCGCCCATGCCCTGCGAGAGGTTCAGGGTGCCCAACGGGTAGAAGTCGCCGGGTCTTTAAGACGGCGGAAGGAAGTGGTCAAGGACATGGACATCGTGGCCTCCGGGGACCCGGGTCCCCTTATGGACGCGGTGGCAGCCCATTCCCTTGTGGAGGAGGTCACGGCCCGTGGGGATACCAAGCTCACAGCTCACCTTAGATCCGGCCTCAACCTTGACCTCAGGGTCGTTCCTGACGCCTCGTTCCCCTACACCCTTCAGCACTTTTCCGGGAGCAAGGAGCACAACATCGCATTAAGAGGCAGGGCCCATGCCTTGGGGCTCAAATCCAACGAGTACGGACTGTTCAAAGGAGAAAAGAACATCCCGTGCAAGGGTGAAGAAGATATCTATAAAAAACTCGGGCTGGCCTTCATCCCTCCGGAGCTTCGGGAGGATATGGGGGAGTTTGAAGCTGCCGAAAAGGGAGAACTTCCCGAACTGGTGGAACCGGAAGACCTTAAAGGCGCCCTGCACGTGCACACCATTGCCAGCGACGGTTCCGCGACATTGGAGGAGATGGTCCAGGCGGCCAGGGACCTGGGTCTTTCCTACATCGGGATCACGGAGCACTCAGCCTCGGCCAGGTACGCCCGGGGTCTGGAACCGGAGAGGGTTACCCGGGAGGCAGATCTTATAGACAGGCTCAATCACAAAATCAAGGATTTTGTGATCTTAAAGGGCATAGAATCAGATATCCTCCCGGATGGTTCCCTGGATTATCCCGACGAGGTCCTGGCTTCCTTCGACTTCGTCATAGGGTCTGTTCATTCGAACTTCACCATGCAGGAAAAGGAGATGACGGCCAGGATCTGCCGGGCCCTGGAGAACCCCTACCTTGACATCCTCGGCCATCCCACAGGGAGGCTGCTTCTCACCCGGGAACCCTACGCTGTGGACATGGAGCAGGTGCTCACCTGCGCCGCGAAACATAATAAAGCCATCGAACTCAACGCCCACCCCTACCGCCTGGACATCGACTGGCGTCTCCTGCCCCAGGCGAAGAAGCTGGGGATAAAGATCGCCATCTGTCCGGATGCCCACAGCACCGCGGAACTGGGATATACGTTCTATGGACTTGGAGTCGCACGGAAGGGGTGGTTGGAAAAAGAAGATGTTCTCAACAGTCTGACGGCCGATGAGTTGAGAAGTTATTTCGCCAACAGGCGGGCGAAATAACGAAACGGGGTGTCGGCGAAATCACGCCGTTGGCGTGACAGGCGGGGAACCGGGGGACGGTCAAAAGCCGTAACGCAGTGGGCCGTAGTAAGAATAATGGGGAATATTATGTTTAACTATATCAATGCCAGGGTCGCGAGCATCAGATGGCGCTATTATATCGACTAGGATTTTTTTAAAATATATTCTGAGGTACGACAAAGTGTTTTCTCTCCGTTTTCCCTCGTCCCCGTTTCACCGTTTCGGGAGCGCTGAAAGGATACTGAATGAGCGAATCTCAATCAAAGCGAAGTCAGCGATGCCAGGCTATCGATACCATTTTAAGTCAACGCTACCCCAACGACACGGCTCTGCGGTTCGAAAGTACACTCCAGCTGCTTGTTGCCACGATCCTTTCCGCCCAGTGCACCGACGCACAGGTGAACAAGGTGACTCCAGAGTTATTCAAAAAATACCCGGATGCGAAGGCCTTCGCCAAGGCTGACATGGAAGAGTTGGAGCAGATGATCTTCTCCACCGGGTTCTACCGGCAGAAGGCCAAGTCCATCAAGGGGTGCGGCATGGCCATCGTGGAGAATTTCGGTGGGGAGGTTCCCCGCACGCTGGAGGACATGGTAAAGCTTCCGGGTGTGGGGAGAAAGACCGGCAACCTGGTCCTGGGCATCGCCGAAGGCCTACCTGGAGTGGTGGTGGACACCCACGTTACTAGACTGGCGGGCCGCATGGGGCTGACGGTAAACAAAAATCCGGAGAAGATCGAAAAGGACATCAACGAACTGCTGCCCCCGGAGCGATGGATGGCCATCTCCAGCGAGCTGATCTACCTGGGGAGGGAGTTTTGTCCTGCGAGAAAGCCTAAATGCGGAGAGTGCCCCGTTGCTGAATTATGCTCAAAGGTAGGAGTCGAGGCATAATTCACCGAAGAGGGGAAAAGGAGAAAAGGTGAAAAGGAGAATAAACATTCCATGCCTTCTCCCCTCATCCCCTCTTCTCCTCTTCACCTCATCAGGGGAGGATGATAACCATCCCAAGGTCCCCATCATCCTCCCTGTCAAACACCATATCCCTTAAAGTCTTACCGTCTGACAGGTCAAAGAGTCCTCCCCGCACCTCCACATCCTCCGTGACGAGGATCCCCAGTTTGATGTGGTAATCGCGGCTGGCTTTAAAAGTGTTCCCGGTGAGGGTGACATTTTCCGGGTTGTCGGTGACGAAGATCCCCGTTGCGTTGGAGTCAAAGAGGTTGCCCGACACGATCCCGCCGTTTTTGTGAAAGCGCATGCCGGTGTTGTTCAGCTCGAAGGCGTTGCCGGTGATCTCAACATCGCTCCTGGAAAAGCGAAGGGCCATATCATTTGATATAAAAACCGAGTCCCTGACGATCACCTTTCCGGCGTCTCTGGCATGGATGCCGGTGGCGGCACGAAATATGTAGCAGTTTTCAAAGACGGCTCCCTGCCCTCCGGTGAGGTTCACAGCCCCCCACTGGGCCCTTCCAGGCCCCTCTTCAGAGTTCAGCTCAAACATGGTTCGGCGGGCAGGAGCGAAGGTGATGGGGTTGTCCATGGTTCCCACAGCCTCCAGTTTTCCCATGACGTGCAGCTCGGAAGAGGGGAAGCTGGGGTGGTCGGAGCACAGGTCAAACAGGGAGTCTTGAGGAACCTCTGAGAAAAACACCGAGGTCCCAGGTGTCAGACGCACCGTTGTTTCGGGTGAGGTGATGACATCGCCAACCACCAGAAGGTCCCCTTCCAGGTCTTCCCTTGGAGGGTTCATACCTGGAAAAAGTACAAGGAACCTCCTGGGATCCGCTGTAAGCACCTGACCTATCCCCCCCTCATCGCTGCCGTCGTAAATCATCTCCGGAGCTGGCCCGGAGCCTGTGCCCCAGTCGTTTCCCCTGGCGTCCACAACGGTAGATCCGTTGTTGTCCACCTCGAACCGCCCGTTTCCCGCAATGCGGTTCCCGTAGGCCGTCACTTCGGCGTCGGTTACAGATAGGCCTGTAAATCCGTTGCCGGTCAGCCTGCTCTCGCGGACCGTGGCTTTGACGTTGTTAAGGGAAAGGCCCTCGGTGAGGTTCCCCATGACGGCTGCCTCCCGGATAGACACATTTTCGCCATCACCCTTGAAACGAGGCCCCCTGACGTTGCCGGTAATGACGGCCCGGTTCAGGGTCGTTTCAGACTCCCTGGATACGAAACTTTCGGTGAAACTACCGGTGACAAAAATATCCGACGCGGTCACGCTGGAGCGCAGAAAATTGATCCCCGCCACGTTATCGATTGCAGCAACGTTTGAGAGGTTAACCTCGCTGTCTCTGAAGCGTGCTCCGCTCTGGTTGCGGCGCAAGATCACCCGGTCAATGCGGGTGCTCTCGGACTCCTGGAACTGGATGCCCCGCAGGTTGTCTTCGAAAATGGCGTGATCGAGGCGGACCTTGGAAAAATGGGTGTGGAACGCCTTCACCCCGCGGCGGAAGACAGCGTACTGAACGAGGTTGTCTGTGGAGTCAGAGGCGATGATACTCAGGCTGTCCCAGGCCCCGGGACCGGCAGCCTGGTCCTGGGCATCGAAGAGGACCCAATCGTCCTCCTCTCCCAGAACCTGAACCGTTCCCTGAACGATGATCCAGGATTCACCGAGGCCGTCGGAATTGGTATCGCGTGGGGAGAAAAGGACATGTGTTCCCGCTTCGATAGTGAGGGTGGCTTCCGGCATGACCGCCACCTGCCCCTCAACGACCACCGTACCTGACCAGGAGGTGTCCTCGGTGAGAGCCACCTCGCCCAGGTACTCCCGGGTTATCGGGGGAGTGTCCTGGATGACCGGCAGGATTTCCCGGAACTGGATATCCATTGGCTCAGCCGTGAGAGCCAGGGCTCCATCTTCGTTGCCTGTAAATGTGTCGGTGGGACTTCGCAGAGGGTTGGCCGTGTGCCAGGCGGCCGTGGCCATGCTGTTGCCGTCAAAGGTGTTGTCAGCCAGCTCCACCCAGGCACCCAATGCGGCGGCGATCCCCACTTCATTGTTTTCAAAGGTGCTGTTCGTTACCCGGGCGGTGCCGTGCAACATCATGAGTCCGTACTGGGCACCAGCTACCCTGGAACCCCTGATCGTTATGTCGGCCTCTGGTGTAGCTGCGATGATGCCGCCCCAGAAGCCTTTGGATCTGTTTTGCGTCCCGACAGTTGTTCCGTCCACGAGGAGGGAGCCGCGTACCACAATCTCGGTCTGGGTAGTGACGAACTGGGAGTCGGTGCGTGTCCCCTCGCTGGGGACCACCGTCACCTGGGTGCCGGGAAGGAATGTGAGGGTAATCCCCTCCGGGACGAGAAGATCCTGGGCAATGGTGACCTTGCCGGATACGGTGGTATCGGTGGTCACAGTCTCGGCAAGGACGATGGGCTTTTCCACATCGCCTGTCATGACAACGCTATGAGGCGCCGCACAGGAGGGGAGCGCCGCCACAATGAATAAAAGAATACAGGCGGCGCGGTCCAATGTCCCCCTCGACAAGCTCGGGGCCCTGAGCTTTGTCGAAGGGCAAAGTCCAATGTCCAAAGATTTTAACCGTTCACCGTTCACTTTTTACCTTTCACTGAAAGTTCCGTAATTGGTGATTCGTAATTCGTGATTTGAAAATTCTAATCCTGTCATGGGGCCATTTCCCGGTCGAGTCACCAGTCACGAATAGGATTCAAGGTCCAAAATCCAGGCAATTCTTTAACCGCAGAGTCCGTCGCGCCTCTGGCGTGAGGTACTCTGCGGTAATTCAGCTTTTGATCTTTTTCTACGTTCTACATTCTACGTTCTACATTCTGTCCCTCAGAACAAATAATGATACGCATACGCCAGCCCTATCGTACCGGTAAGGCATATTCCCAGGTACAGAAAGAACACTCTTCGGGCAAAGAAGGTCAGGAATATCCCCATCACCGGGATGGCGGTGACCGGGCCACCCACCAGGAAGGCCAGGCCAGGCCCCTTGGCAAGAGGAAGGTCCACGAAGCCGTACAAAATGGCCGAAGCCATTATCTGATTGATGTGGAGGGGCACAACTGCCAGGGTGATGAGGGGGATGCTGAGCGGAAAAGTGTTGGTCAGCAGGGGCGAGATCCACTCAGTGGGGATGTAGCGGGCTGCCACGACCTCGATGAATACTCCCAACAGGACAAACTTTCCTATCTTCAAGGTGCCGTCTACGAATTTGCCGGCAAAGATGGCGAATTTGTTGCTGGTGCGCGATTCGATGTACTTCTTGCTGAACTGGTTGCGGCAGTCACACTGCAAGTCCTCGCAGGGGTAGTCGGGATCGTGAAAGTCTCCCCTGGGGATGCCCCGGGTGAACAGCTTGTCCATATCGAACCATCCCCGCCGCTGAAAATAAAGGGTGACGTAACCGGCGAAAAGTCCCATAAGGGCAGCCGACACCAGTTTCGCCACAGCCCACTGCTGGCCCAATTCCCAGGCGGTGAGGGTGTAGCCTGCCGGGCTCATGAGAGGGCTTGTCACAAGAAGGGCCATGGCTGGTGCGAAGGGAACCCCAGCGAGGATCATGGAAATGCTAAGAGGAAGGATCCCACAGGCGCAGAGAGGACTGAAAAGCCCGATACCGACGGCTATCAGAATGGCGCTTCGCCCGAAGCGCTCCAACACATTGCGCAGCTTGATGTGCCAGCCCATGGTTCGGACCAGTGCTTCCATGGCAACTCCGGCTGCGAAGTACCAGAAGATGTAGCGGAACTCGGCTACAAAGTCGGCGCCGAGACCGAGGATCTCATTGAAAAAAGATTCCAAATAATTCTCCTTAGACAGGAACCTGTCACCACTTTGATTCAGATGGTTGGCATCTGGCCGAATTCAGCCAGATAAGGCCCTTTTTGGCAGTGTAAGAGGCTACTTATGCCATAGCTGTGCCAAAACCTGCAGAATTCAGAATCCAGGAGCCAGAAGCCGGCACATAAGCTTTTCTCCCTTTCCCCGATTCACCCCATCCCCGTTTCGGCGTTGCTGAAATGAATTGATTCTCAGTTCAGCAATGCCATGACGCCTTCTGCCCCCACCTTGAACGCAATTACCATAATGATGATCCCGATGAGGATCCGGATGGCCTTGGGGTTTACCTGTCGAGAGGCATAAACACCCCCGAGCCCGGCTCCGGCAAGGGCGGCGGCAGCTAAAATTATAGCCTCTTTCAGTGGGAAGCCGGCATCGGGAAGGTGAAAGAGGAAGGCTGAGAAGGTGCTGATGGTGACAACCAGGGATGTTGTCCCAACGGCTTCCCTGGCCGGGTAACCCCTGATAAGAAGGATGGGTACAAGGAGAAAACCTCCTCCGACGCCGACCAAAGCGCTGAAAAAACCCATGAGAAAACCAATAAACAGAGTGGCCGCCGCGGGCAGGAGATAGGACTTGTCCGTGAGGCGTAAGGGTTCTCCAGACCTCAGCGCGCGCAGAGCTACATAGAAAGCAGTCGCGGCAAGGATGATCTTCACCAGGCTAATCGGAACGGCCTGAAGGGCCAATACGCCCAGCGGCGCTCCAAAGACAGCGGCAGTGCCCGTGGCCAGGCCCGTTTTTACATGGACGAGGCGCTTTCGCATGTATGTATAGGCAGTCCCTGCGCCGGTAGCAACGCTCAAAAGCAGCCCGAGAGGAATGGCCCCGGTGGCAAAGTCAAGTCCCCACCATGAAAGAAGGGGTACATAAATAATGCCGCTTCCCAACCCCATCATGCCGAAGAGGGCGGCTGTTATCATGACCAGGATGAAAAGTAGTGCCAGCATGGGAAAATACAGTACAGGAAAGAGAATCCAGAATCCAGAATCCAGTAGAGAACACCGTGTGTGCGTGGAGCGTGAGAGCGTCAGATCTTTCTCATACACGCTATACGCCGTACGCAATTACGAGTTCTCCGAACCTGGAACCTGAAATAGGGGACAAGAAAATAGCGAGTGTCGGAGTCGAATATGTTCAGGAGAATTCGTCAGCTGGCTTGTGAAAGTTTGCATAAATAGTCGTATTTACACTATATGTAAGCCCTTGTGCATTTTTTCTCAAAAAATACTTGACATGGCGTAGCACGCTTGTTAAAATTTTAACAAGCTCAGAGGATGAAACACACGGTCTTAAGTTTAAGGAGGTGATCAAAATGATGGAATTCCTGCTAACGATGGGTGTCATAGCCCTTGTTTTCGTTGCTGCGACCATCGTGGTCGCCCTGATTTCGGGAGCACTTATGAAGCTGAAGGAATCGGCCTTAAGGCGAAATGCTGAGAAATCCAGCCCGAAATGATATCGGGCATGGAGCTTGGAGGAGGTGCTAACATGTTAGAATTCATCACAATGCTGTCAGTCGTCGCCATGATCTTTTGTGCCGCTACTGTTTTCGTAGCTCTCTTCGCCGGCGGTGTTCTCAAAGCCAGCCGGGCCATGAGAAAGAAGGCAACCCAGGAAATTTCCTGACCTGGTAATAGTGATCTCGTAGAGAGGGGAGCCATCAGGCTCCCCTTTTTTTTTCGAAACGCGGAGGAAGGCTGTAGCCTTGGATAAAGCACAGCTAACATAAGTGCGATGTTTTCTAAACGCAGAGAACGCATCTTCCCGAAAAAAAAGTACCACACCTAAAGCTGTTGCTATTTGTCCCCTGAATCAAGCTTCTCTGCGTGTTCCACATCCATGCCTTTCAAATCACGATTCACGAGTTACTAATCACGGAATTTTTCTGACAATTTATGTCCCCTGACAAGATGTGTCACAAAATTTGGTCTTAATATTGTCACATTTCCAATTTGATACCCGGGATTTGTTCGGGAAAATGGAGTAAAATCAGACTATTACAAAAATGTAACAATTTCTGCCGGATTGGCATCCCACTTGCAAATACCTGATTGTAATTAATAGTGAGCAAGTGCCTGATTACATGCAGATTCAAAAAGGGGCATCTGAAATGAAGGCAAAAGCAATAGCCGTTGATAGGAGAAAGATTGTTGTGCTTCGGTTGGCATGGCTGCTTTCAGCGGGCGGTTGTTTAATGATCCTTCAACTCCTTTTTTGATCCTGTCAGTCTACTAAGGTGAGGCTGCCTGTCGTTTAGTCTCACCATGTAAAAGGTGTTTTACCCCCACCCCACCCCCTGGCCCGGGGCCGGTTTACCGGCTCCGGGCCAACCTCGTTTAAAAACAGTGCAGAGTGCAGGGTGTAGAGTGCAGAAAAAGTGGTCTGAAACCGAGACAGTGCTGGTGAACATTGAACCGCGAACTTTGATCAGGAAAAACCAGGACATTCAATTCTCAATCGTAATTTCCAATTTACGTTTTCCTTCGAATTGTGCACCTGACGAGATGGACGAGCCGCCCTCAGCACTGCTTGATTAGTCCCCAGACACCAGAAGCTGCCCTTCACCGACCCTGCTTTTTCTTTGGTCTTTGGACAATCCTCCATACCACCTTCTCCCACCACTTCCCAACAAACACTGAGATCCCTTTGAAAGCAGCCTCCATTCAGGTCAATTCAGGTCAATTTGTGTCCTGATTCAGGCCAGGCTCATTCTCTCCTAACCATTTGAAAACCTTTTTGTTTCCTTGACAATGGAATGGCCGGAAAGTATATTGTGGGGCAAAGTGGTAGAAAGTGGGGAGACACGCAACCATGAACCACGCACCCTTCAGAGGCCGGTACCAGCATGCCCTGGATGACAAGGGACGCCTAAGCATCCCATCCAGGTTCCGGGAGACCCTTGTCCAGGAGCATGACGGACGCCTGATCATCACCAACCTGCCCCATTGCCTGGTGGCATACACTCCCGACCAGTGGGAAGCCATTGAAGCCAGATCGGGAAAGCTTTCCACGGTCAAAAGCAATGTACAGAGTTTCCTTCGGTACTTCTACTCCGGCGCAACGGAATGTGAGCTTGATAAGCAGGGTCGTGTCCTTATCCCGCCGTCTCTGAGAGAGGCCATAGACCTGGACAGACAGGTCGTCATCGCTGGGATGCTGAATCGCCTCGAGATCTGGAGCCAGGTCAGGTGGGATGAGGAGATGAAAAAGGCCATGGAGAACTTTGACGATATCTCCGACGAGCTAGCCGATTTCGGCCTTTAGACCAACACCTCCATGCTTGATGGGCTCTCCAGGATTCCAACAAACAGGATGTTCGCGAAGCGTGCATCCTGGGGTGAGCGCCACGCCAATGGCATGGGACGGATTGACCGGCACTGGCGAGGGATCACGCCCAAGGCGTGACCGCCCGACAGAAAACTCGCAGAGCCTTTTGAACACGGGAGAAACAAATTGACCGGGATCGAGGTGCTCAGTCGCCACGTACCGGTCCTGTTGGAGGAGGTCCTTGAGGGTCTGGCCCTCCGGCAGGGCGGAGTTTACCTGGACGGAACCATCGGGTGGGGCGGCCATACTTCCCGGATACTCCAAATGTACGAGGATACCCGTGTTATCGGGTTGGATCGTGATGCCGCGGCTCTGGAGGCCGTTTCCCGAAAGCTGGCGAACTTTGGCGACAGGGTTTTGCTTTTTCACAGTGACTTTCGCGAGTTGGACAAGGTGCTCGATGAAGCCGGTGTCGGGTTGGTGGATGGGATACTCATGGACCTGGGGGTTTCTTCCATGCAGCTTGAAGATGCCAACAGGGGGTTCTCCTTTGCCCAGGATGGTCCCCTTGACATGAGAATGGACCCCGATTCAGGAGTTGCGGCGGCTGAGATCGTTAACACATGGGCACAGACAGACCTTGCCAACCTGTTTTTCAAGTATGGAGAGGAAAAACGCTCCAGGGCCATTGCAGCGGCCATTGTGAGGACAAGAGAAGCATCCCCCATAGAGAATACGCTGCAGCTGGCGGATCTTATCAGTTCGGTGCCGGGGATGGGCAAAGTGAGAAATATACACCCGGCAACCCGTACGTTCCAGGCGCTGCGCATCGAAGTGAACGATGAACTCGATGCAGTGAGACAGGTTATCCCTGCCGGTGTCGAGCGCCTGACCCCGGGAGGCAGGTTGGCGATAATAAGCTTTCACTCCCTTGAGGATCGCATCGTCAAGAGAAGTTTCAGGGAGCTGGAAAGTCCTTGCCGCTGCCCCAAAGAATTTCCTGAATGCCGGTGCGGAAAAGTAAGCGCGGGGAAGGTGCTGACCAGGCGACCAGTGGTTCCTTCCGAAAAGGAGATCATGGTCAACCCTCGCAGCCGAAGTGCGAAGTTGAGAGTATTTGAAAAAGGCAGCACGCAGGACGCAGAACGCAGAACGCAGAATGGAAATTAATAGCCGTTACTTGGAACTCGGAACCTGGAACCTGGAACTATTTTAACTATGACCACAGCCGCTGAGACAAAAGTAAGGCAGTCCGGGCAGATCACCCTGAGGGGAGGATTGAAGGATTTCGCCTTCGCTCTGATGGTGTTGATGCTTTTAGGCTGTGCCATTTTCATAACAGCCTGGAGACGGGTCGCTTTCATAGAAGTGGGGTACGAGATCAGGAGGCTGGAAAAAAGTGAATCTGAGTTTCTTCGTCTACAGCATGAGATGGAGATAGAAAGAGCCATGCTCAGTAGCCCGGAACGGATAGAAAAGGTGGCCCGGGCCAGGTTCGGGCTGAGAGAACCGGAACCTGGACAGATCAGGGTTGTGCCATGAGAGGGACCTCCGGTAACGGACGCAAGTGGGAGGCCACTGTTCGGTCCCGTATCCGCTTCCTCGGTTTTTTTATTACCTTCCTCCTGATCCTGCCGGCGGGAAAGGCTTTTTACCTTCAAATACATGAGCGGGATGCATTAAGGGACCACGCCAGCCGCCAGAGCCAGATGGTTGAGAAGGTCAATCCGCGCCGCGGCGCGATCCTGGACCGCAACGGTCAGCCTCTCGCTATAAGTGTTCCAGTTCCCTCCATATGCGCTATGAGGGAGAATATCGAAAACAAGTCCCTGGCAGCCCGTGAACTGGCGCCCATACTGGGTCTGAACCCCGATACCCTTATGAACAGGATGGACAGGGGAAGCGGATTTGTGTGGCTCAAGCGGAAAGTTGATCCTGACGTTGCCGCCCGGGTCAAGGAAGCGGATATCAACGGGGTCGGCATCAGGACCGAATCTAAAAGGTACTACCCCAACAGCGATCTGGCAGGCGCCGTACTGGGATTTGTGGGTACCGATGGGGGTCTGGAAGGCCTTGAATCCTCCCTTGAAGAGCACCTGAGAGGGGGAAATGGCACCCGGATCCTCAACCTTGACGCCCGCGGGAAGGTGATGACCTCAGCCCAGCCATGGGAGACGTACCCGGCTGCCGGATCCACCGTCCATCTGACTCTGGATCGGAACATACAGTTTTTCGCCGAGCAGAGCCTGAGAGATGGATGCTCCGAGGCCGGAGCTGGAACTTGTACCGCTATCATCCTGGAAACGGCCACAGGGAAGGTCCTTGCCATGGCCAGCTATCCGGGCTTTAACCCCAACAATTTTGGCCGCTACGGACAGACGTCCTTCCGAAACCGTGGTCTGACATCAATATACGAGCCGGGCTCCACGTTCAAGGTCATTACAATAGCTGCGGCCCTCGAGGAAAAGATCTTTGATGAAATGGACATCCTGTTCTGCGACAACGGCAGGTTCCCGGTGGCCGATGTGGTCATCAGCGATCATGTGCCTCATGGCTGGCTCACTCTCATGGGGATCATTCGGAAGTCCAGCAACATCGGTGCGAGCAAAGTGGGGATCGAACTGGGACGAGATCGGCTGGGCAGGTATGTCAAGAGTTTCGGGTTCGGGCAGAAGGCGGGGATTCTGCTCCCGGGGGAAGGAAAAGGGATCCTTCGGAGTGAAACAAACTGGACCCAGGTGGACCTGGCGAATATCTCTTTCGGTCAGGGTCTTGGGGTGACGCCCATACAGATGGTGAGCGCAGTGAACGTCCTGGCCACCGGTGGTGAACTCCTGCGCCCTTACCTTGTTTCGCGGATCACATCGCCCTCCGGAGAGTTGATCCTTCAAAACCGACCGGGAATAGTGAGAAGGGTTGTCAGTGAGGAAACAGCCCGGAAGGTGACCCGGATGATGGAAACCGTTACGCAGCCTGGTGGGTCAGGGACAAGGGCTGCCATAAAGGGGTTCCTGGTTGCCGGTAAAACGGGCACGGCCCAGAAGTTTGATCTTAAGAAGGGCAGCTACTCCAGTGAGGCGTTCATCGCATCCTTCGTCGGTTTTGCCCCCTCACGAAATCCGGCCATCACCGCCATCGTCATCGTCGATGAACCGAAGGAAAATACATACGGCGGTGTGGTGGCGGCGCCTATATGGGCTGACATCGTCAGCAAGACCCTTAAATATCTGAATGTCCCGGCCGTGGAGCAGGAACCGATGCTCTATGAAGGTGAGGGAAATGGGGAACGGTGGGCCAGCGGAACAGTGCCTGCAGAACCCGGGAATCTTACCGTTATGCCTGACCTGAAGGGGCTGACCCTGAGGGAAGCCCTGACGTGCCTCGGGCTATCCGGCGCCAGGGTCAATGTTTCCGGGTCCGGGATCGTTGTGGCCCAGGACCCCGGAGCTGGTAAGTCTATTGAAGACGCTGTTTTTCTGGAACTTCTTCCGAGGACAGCCAGTTGAGGCTCCAGGATGTCATGAGCGGTATCGAGAATATCCAGATACTGGGAGACAGTGCGGTGAATGTGGCATCTCTCAAATATGATTCCCGCCGGGTTCTGGAAGGGGACATGTTTGCTGCTGTACAGGGGGAGAAACAGGATGGCATGAACTTTATCGAGGATGCTGCCAGACGGGGAGCGACGACGTTCCTGGTACCAGAGGGAACGAAAAAAGGTCCGGAAGGGACCTTTGTCACCGCCTCCAACGTCAGGAAAACCCTGGCTCTTGCCTCGAGAAATTTCTTCGGCGACCCCTCCTCGAGACTGAAAGTTGTAGGGATCACCGGGACTAACGGGAAAACCACCAGTTCCTATCTTGTTCACGGGATACTCGAACAGGCCGGGATCGATTCCGGGCTCATCGGAACGGTCCAGTACCTTGTTGGAGGGGAGGTCCTCAGCGCGGCCAGAACGACACCTGAATCCCCGGACCTTTTTGGACTGATGGAGAGGATGGTTCAAAAAGGCTGCGGTGCCTGCATCATGGAGGTATCCTCCCATGCCCTCGTACTGGACAGGGTCACGGGTGTGACACTGGAAGTAGCTGTGTTCATGAACCTGACCCGGGACCATCTGGATTTTCACAAAGACATGGAGGCGTACTTCCGGGCGAAGGCCACTCTTTTTGAGTCTGGGGAAGTGAACCATAAAGTCGTGAACAGGGATGATCCCTTCGGTATGCGACTCATCCAGGAGCTGGGCGGGGATGTCCTCACATTCGGGATGCATGAGGGGGATATATCCCCTGAAGGAGATGTAAAAGTAAAAGCGTGGGGCAGCAGCTGCCGCCTCAAAACTCCCTGGGGACCGGTGGACGTGAATACGGCTCTCCCTGGCAGGTTCAACCTCTACAACATCATGGCGGCCGTGGCCTCCTGCGGTCTGCTGGGTCTGGATACCGATACCATCACCAGGGGGTTGTCGTCGGTTAAAAGGGTGCCTGGCAGGTTCGAGAGTGTGGACAGAGGGCAGCCGTTTTCCGCGGTTGTCGACTACGCTCACACTCCCGATGCGGTTCAGAACATACTTGAAAACGCCAGAGCGATCACCGTTGGGCGTGTCATCACGGTACTTGGCTGCGGCGGGGACCGGGATACCAGTAAAAGGCCCCTCATGGGGCACACTGCGGGCCGCCTGTCAGACATTCTTTTCGTAACCTCGGACAATCCCAGGAGCGAGGACCCCGAGTCCATCATAGACGACATCATGGAGGGTATCGACGGGCCATCAGGAACGGTGGAAAGGATCACGGACAGGAGAACGGCCATTGACCGGGCTGTCAGGGAAGCCAAACCGGGAGATATGGTGGTGGTGGCTGGCAAGGGCCATGAAAATTATCAGATCATCGGAGAACGGATTCTTCCCTTTTCCGATGTGGATGAACTGGCCCGGGCCATAGAGAAGGTTATGGGTGAGAAGCTTTGATCCAGTTTCATCTTAAAGACATCCTCGGTGGAACGGGCGGATCACTGATCAGCAGCGCGGTGGGCGCCCAACTGTTCACCGGTGTGTCTATCGACAGCCGGACTGTAAAGGAAGGTGAGATCTTCTTCGCCCTGAGGGGTGAGTTTCACGATGGCCATGATCACCTGCGGGAGGCAGCCGGGAAAGGTGCGGCGCTTACAGTTGTTGACAGGAAGGCCGCTTCCGGCAAGGTGGAGCTGGCCCCTGTTCCCGTGATCGTTGTGGAGGACACCTTGAAGGCCCTGCAATCCCTGGCGTCCTATTGGCGTGATCGTCACACTTTGCCGGTACTGGCTGTGGTAGGGAGTGTGGGCAAAACCACCACCAAAGAAATGATGGCAAGTATTCTCTCCACAACAGGCCCCTGCCTGAAAACGACAGGCAATTTAAACAACCAGATCGGCCTTCCCCTTTCCCTGTTGGAACTTGCCGACTATCACAAATATGCTGTCCTGGAGATAGGAACCAACATCTCGGGAGAGGTGCGATATCTCACGTCTCTTCTGAAACCGGTGGCCGCGGTCCTTACCCGTATCGGTTGGGCCCACCTTGAGGGTTTTAAAACCATGGAGAACCTGGTGGCGGAAAAAAGGTCGGTTCTGGAAGAGATCCCGGCGTCTGGCTGGTGTGCCATCAACGCTGACGATCCTAACCAGGCCGATTTCGCCAAAAGTGCGGCGTGTGATGTGATCACTTACGGTATCGGATCAGGGGATGTGACAGCGGAAGGGATCATCCTGTCCGAAAAGGAAACATCGTTCATTCTCACCTTACCGTCGGGCAAAGAGAGGGTCAACTTAAGAGGTTTCGGAAGGCATTTTGTGGAGAACGCCCTGGCCGCGGTGGCTTCGACACTGCCCCTCAAGGTGCCGGTTGAAAAGATGGTGGCCGGGCTGAGCGCCTGGAAGCCGACAAACGGGCGTGGAGAGATAAGCTCACCTCTTCCCGGTGTTCACTTTATTGATGATACCTACAACGCGAACCCTCTGTCGGTCCAGGCAGCTCTGGCGAGCCTGGCCCAGTTCAGCCAAGTAGGCGTCACTGTGGCCATCCTGGGGGAAATGAAGGAGCTGGGTGATTATTTCGAGACAGGCCACACCCAGGCTGGAAGCGATGTTGCCCAGTTTGGAATAGATTACCTGATAGCGGTAGGGCCCGCTGCCCACCTCATCGCAAAAGGTGCCCGTGCCGGAGGGATGGATCCGGCGAGGATCACCGAGTGCGGGGACAACGATGAGGCGGCCCTCTCCCTTGAACCTCTTCTTACCGACGGTGTGTGGGTGCTTTTCAAAGGTTCAAGGGCCTCGAAAATGGAGCAGATTCTGGAGCACTTTGGCAAGCCCCATGGCGACAACAGAGTCAGCTCGGGAGGGATCTAGTTGCTCTATAAGTTTTTCATGCATTTAAGAACCGTGGACCCCGGTTTTGATGTGTTCCGATACATTACCTTCCGGACAATTCTTTCTGTGCTCACCGCTCTGGGACTCTGCTTTATCCTGGGGCCCTGGATCATAGGACGGCTTAAAACGGCCCAGCCCGGCAACTATGTGAGGGAGTATCTCCCCGAGGGGCATGTTCTCAAAGCAGATGTTCCTACCATGGGAGGCCTGCTGATCCTCCTTGCCATAGCGATCTCCACCCTCCTCTGGTCGGACCTGTCCAACAGGATGGTATGGATCGTTCTTGCCACCTTTGCCGGTTTCGGGCTTCTGGGCCTGGTGGACGACCTGATGAAAGTCTACGGGAAAAAAAGGAAGGGCATCACGATCCGAACCAAGTTCAGCCTCCAGATGTTTATGGCCGGGGTTGTGGCTGTTTACCTGTATGTGTTCCCCTCAGGGCAGTGGGGACACCACCTGCAGCTGCCTTTTTACAAGGACGCCCTGGTCGATCTCGGCTGGATCTACATCCCCTTCGTTATCCTGGTTATTGTCGGCACCTCCAACGGGGTGAACCTTACCGATGGTCTTGATGGCCTGGCCATAGGGCCCATCATGTTCGCTTCCTCTGCTTTTGCCCTGCTCATCTATCTGTCGGGTCATGCCAAGTTCGCCGAGTACCTGCAGATCGTCTTTGTACCTGAAGCCGGAGAGTTGTCGGTTTTCGCGGGAGCCATGGTAGGCGCAAGCCTTGGTTTCCTGTGGTTCAACACCTACCCGGCCCAGGTTTTCATGGGGGATATCGGTTCTCTTTCCCTTGGAGCCGCCCTTGGTCTGCTGGCCGTCGTATCCAAACACGAGGTCCTTCTTGTTCTGGCTGGAGGGCTTTTTGTTGTGGAGACAATGAGCGTCATTATTCAGGTCATCAGTTTCCGTCTTTTCGGTAAGCGGGTTTTCCTTATGGCGCCGCTGCATCACCATTTTGAGAAGAAAGGCTGGCCGGAGCCTCAGATCATTGTCCGCTTCTGGATCATCTCCATAATACTTGTGCTCGTTTCACTGAGCACCCTGAAACTAAGGTGAACTGTGGCCGTAACGTTTCGTGACATAAACGATCCTCTCAAAGCGCTCCTGGGCGGGGGTCGCCCCGTTCTTGTAGTGGGCCTTGGAAGTTCGGGTATCTCGGCAGCCAACTTGCTTGCCCGGATGGGGTGTGCGGTTCAGATCAGCGAGAAGTCCAAACGTGAGGATTCCCTGGTGGATCTGTCCCGACTGGACCCATCCATAACCGTTCACTGGGGCGGACATCCCGGGGAACTGTTTGACCGGTTCCCTCTCATAATAATCAGCCCCGGAGTACCCGGTGACCTTGAAGTGCTTAAGGGGGCAGCAGAAAAGGGAGCCAGGATCCTGGGGGAGATGGAACTGGCTTTCAGGTTGACCACTGCCCCCTGGGTCGCCATTACCGGGAGCAACGGAAAGTCCACCACCGTTACTCTTGTAGACCTCATGGCCAGGGAGGAGGGGCTGCGGGTATCTACGGGGGGCAACCTGGGTACGCCGGCGACGCAGTTTGTTGATGTGGAGGAAGCCCCCGCATTTATCGTCGCCGAGGTCTCAAGCTTTCAGTTGGAATCCACAGAAGCTTTCCGTCCGGCAATAGCGGCCATGCTCAACCTGTCGCCGGATCATCTGGACCGCCATGCTGATATTGAGGATTACGTGGGGGCTAAACTCCGGATCTTCTCCCGGATGGATGAAAATGACTGGGCTGTTCTGAACGAAGACGATGAATGGGTTTTGAGGGTGACAGCTGATCTGCCTGTAGGCCGGTTTTCATTCAGCAGGAAACATCTTCTGGCAAAGGGCGCATTTGTCAAGGAAGGGTGGATCGTAGTGCGCGAAGATGGTGAGGGATACCCCGTGACAGCGGTCAGTTCCCTTGCCATTGCCGGTAACCACAACCTTGAGAACGCCCTGGCTGCAACCGCCATGGCTTGCAGGATGGGGATAGGGCGGGGCGCCATGGCGAAGGTGCTTCAGAGCTTTTCCGGTCTGGAACACCGGATGGAACTGCTGGGATATTTCAGGGGTGTGCCGGTGTACAACGATTCCAAGGGGACGAACGCAGGAGCCACCATCAGGTCTCTGGAGGGAATGGGGGGGGATGTGATTCTCATCCTCGGCGGAAAGGACAAGGGGACCTCCTATGAGTCCCTTGAGAAAATTATCCGGCGAAAAGTGACCCATTTGATCCTCATCGGCGAGGCGGCCAAAAGGATGAAGGAAGCGTTTGAAGGGGCCGCAGACATCGTGGAGGTCAGAAGTCTTGACGAGGCGATGAGGGTGGCGGTTCAACGTGCAAGGTCAGGAAGCGAGATCCTCTTTTCGCCCGCGTGTTCGAGCTTTGACATGTTCAGCGGGTACGAGGAACGAGGGCGCGTTTTCAAAGAGGCGGCCAGAAAATATATCGGGTTGGTGCGATGAGACACCTGAGGCTTGATCCTACCCTGGTCATTGCCGTCCTTGCGCTGGCGATCCTTGGAACGGTGATAATTTTTTCGGCAAGCGCTGTTCGTGCTGATACGGAACACGGGGGTGACGGTTATTACTATTTCAAACGGCAGATCTTTTTCCTCATGGTGGGGATCATGGCCCTGATAGTTGGCGCAGCCATTCCTTACAAAGTGTGGGAGAGGAGCGTGATCGGGCTGCTGGCGTTAACGGTTATTCTGCTGGTCCTTGTGCTGACACCCCTTGGACACACAGCCAACAACGCTTCCAGGTGGTTCCGCATCGGGCCCATTTCCCTCCAGATCGGGGAGTTCGCAAAACTTGTGGTGGTTATGTATATGGCTCGCTACCTGGCGGCAAGAGGCGAAAGGCTCAAGACCGAGCCTCGGCTTCTCATCCCTCCATTGGCCGTGATGTGTATTGTTTCCTTCCTGGTGGTAAAAGAACCCGACCTGGGAACAGCCATGTTCATTGGAATGATCGTGTGCGCCATGCTTTTCATATCCGGTGTCCCCTGGAGGGTTTTGACAGGCATCAGCCTGGCCTCAATCCCTGTTATTACCTACATGATCATGGTGAAGGATTTCAGGGTGCAGCGGATGAAGGCGTTCCTGGACCCATGGAAGGAATATGACGGATCAGGATTTCAGCTGGTGCAGTCCTATGTGGCTTTTGGAGACGGAGGTCTTTTCGGAACGGGTCTGGGGGCAGGAAAGAGCAAGCTGTTTTTCCTTCCGGAGTCACATACAGATTTCATCCTCGCGGTCATTGGCGAAGAACTGGGTTTCCTGGGAGTAGCGGCCGTCCTGGGCCTCTTCGCGGTCCTCATCATTAAAGGCATGAAGGTATCGGCAGCGGCGCCGGATAGCTTCGGTGCCATGCTCGGTGCGGGGCTGACCCTCATGCTTGCTCTCCAGGCTCTTATCAACTGCATGGTCGTCCTGGGTCTTCTGCCTACAAAAGGCTTACCCCTGCCCTTCATCAGTTACGGCGGATCATCACTGCTCACCTCAATGATCGCGGCCGGGATCCTTCTTAACGTAGCTGGCAGGAGCAAAACAGCATGAAACTGGTCATCGCTGGAGGAGGGACCGGGGGCCATCTTTTCCCCGGGGTTGCTCTTGCCAGCGAGTTCCAACGGCTGGTGACCGATGTGGAAGTAATTTTTATTGGCGCGGATAGAGGGTTGGAAACCAAAGTGATACCGGCCTTGGGGTATGAGCTTGTAACCTTGCCTGTTCGCGGTGTTGTGGGACACGGATTTTTCGGGGGAGTCGCACGAGGGGCAGTTCTTGTTGCGGCTTGTTTTAAGGCGTACTGGATCCTGGGACGCTTGAAACCGGATCTGGTACTCGGTGTGGGAGGCTACGCTTCAGTCCCCGCGGTCCTGGCTGCGGCTGTAAGAGGGCTGCCACGATCCATACTGGAACAAAACGTCTCACCGGGAAGGGCCAACCAGGTCCTGGCGCGATTTGTCCACAGGATCTATCAGGGTTTCGCCAGTCGCAGCGAGGTGTTCCCGGTGGAAAAGACCAGGGTAACCGGTAACCCAATTAGAACTGAAATTCTCCCTGCCGAGGGGCTGACACGACCACCGGGGCGAAGGACGCTCCTTATACTGGGAGGAAGTCAGGGAGCGATGCAGATAAATGAGCTGGCCATGGAGGTCGTCGGGCGGTTGAAAAATGAGTTTTCGAATCTGAAGGTGATCCATCAGACAGGTCATGCCCACGAGAAAACGATCCGGGAAGGCTACCTGAAGGCCGGCGTGGATGTGGAAGTGGTACCGTTCATTACCGATATGGCCGATGCCTATGCAAGGGCAGATATTTGTCTTTCGAGAGCAGGTGCTATGGCTATTTCAGAGCTTACCGCATCGGGCCTGCCTGCCGTGCTCATCCCCTTTCCCCATGCGGCGGGAGGACACCAGGGACTCAACGCAAGGTGGATGGAGGAAAGGGGTGCGGCAGTTGTCATCGAACCTGCCGAAGCGACTTTAGAACAGCTCTATGAGCAGTTAAGAAAGCTGTTGGATACTCCCGGCCTTCTGGCTGATATGGCCCGGGCAAGCGCGAAAGCCGGTATCCGGAACGCGGCGGAGAGGATCGTGACGGAAGAACTGAAAAGGCTGGGATACATGGGACGCGGAGACGCGGAGACACGGTGACACGGGAAAATCTTAAGTGGGCGTAGGGCGTGGAGCGTAGGGCGTAGGGCGTGGAGCGTGGAGCGTAGGGCGTAGGGCGTGGAGCGTAGGGCGGAAAGAGATCAAGCACGGAAGCACGGAGACACGATAATCACCCCTCCGTCATTCCGGGCCGAGTGAAACGATGACCCGGAATCCAGGGGTAAAGCACAGTTTATATAAAGGCGAATGTTTTCACCACAGAGACGCGGAGACAAGCGGAGAAAATCTTAGCCAGGGATAAATCGGTCGTTGGGGAGAGTAAAAGACACAGTGACACGTAGACACTTGGATACTTAGACACGTAGATACTTAGACACGTAGACACATAGATATGGGGAAAGAGCATTAAAGGAAAGATGAAAAGTGGATGGTGAAAACATGAAAGTGAGCAGTGCATTAGTGGAAAAGTTCAGGAAGTGCACTCGTTCTACGTTCTACATTCTACATTCCACATTCGCGACGACGAAACAGTGAGGAGTCGCACATGGTCAAATTAAGAAAAACAAGGCACATCCACTTCGTCGGCATCGGCGGCATCGGCATGTCCGGTATCGCAGAGGTCCTGGCCAACCTGGGTTATGAGGTCACCGGGTCCGATCTGGTCCTGAGCGACACCACCAGGCATCTGGTGCAGGTGGGCTGCCAGGTGACGGCGGGTCATGCCGCTGAGAATGTGGGAGAAGCCGATGTGGTGGTTATCTCTTCGGCTGTCAAGGACGACAACCCGGAGGTCATAGCTGCCAGGCATGAGGGAATACCGGTGGTGCCTCGTGCCGCAATGCTCAACGAACTCATGCGGATGAAGTACGGGATCGCCATAGCAGGTTCCCACGGTAAAACCACCACGACCTCCATGGTGGCCACCATCATGGCCGAAGCTGGTCTGGATCCCACTGTGGTCATCGGCGGGAAGCTGGGCAGCCTGGGGACCAACGCGCGCCTGGGTGAAGGGGATTTTCTCCTGGCCGAAGCTGATGAGAGTGATGGTTCCTTCCTTCAGCTCACTCCAACTATCGCAGTGGTGACAAACATAGATAACGAACACATGGACTACTACGGTACCTTCGACGAACTGAGATCAGCCTTTCGCCGTTTTTTAGACAAGGTGCCTTTTTACGGGCGCGCCATTTTGTGTGTAGATGACATAGATGTGGCGGGGATGCTGGCTGATCTGGAACGGCCTGTCATCACCTACGGCTTGACCGCTCAGGCGGACGTAAGGGCATCGGATATCGCCCATGAAGGGTTTACATCTACTTATGTGGCGTCGCTGGGCGCTGAAACTCTGGGTGAAGTGCGGCTGCCGGTACCTGGCGTTCATAACGTTTACAACTCCCTGGCTGCCATCGCGGTAGGACTGGAGATGGAAGTTCCTTTCGAAGTGATCGCAAGGGCTCTTGCCTCCTATTCAGGGACCCAGAGACGGTTTCAGAAAAAAGGGGAAGCCAAAGGGATCTCGATCTATGACGACTATGCCCACCATCCAGCCGAGATCAGCGCGACTCTTGGCGCCGCGCGGATCGGTTGGAAGGGGCGCGTTATAGCGCTTTTCCAGCCCCACAGGTTCAGTCGTACCAGAGATCTCCTCCAGGATTTCGGTATGGCTTTTCACAATGCCGACAGGGTTCTTGTGTGTGATATCTACGCTGCCGGCGAAAAACAGGTGGACAACCTCACCGGCGAGAATGTGGCCGGTTCCATCACCAACCACGGCCACAGGAGCGCCGAGTACGTTGGCCCATGGGACGAGGCGGTGAAAATAGCCGTGGATGAACTGCAGGAGGGTGACCTTCTGCTCACTTTAGGCGCCGGTGATATCTGGAAGGCAGGTGAGCAGATCCTCGAGAGGCTGGGGAAATGACCACGGCACCTCTCCTTCGAAAGATCAGGAAGCGGGGCTTTCTTGGTGATCTACGGGAGTCTGAGCCGTTAAGCCGTCACCTTTATCTGAAAACGGGCGGTCCGGCGGCCCTGTTTGCCATCCCGGAGAGCACGGAAGACATTCTTGAGCTTATGGAGTTTCTCAAACTGGAAGGCATTCCCTGGGTCCTTCTTGGGGGAGGCACCAACGTTGTTTTTGCCAACGGCGGCTACCCGGGGTGTGTTGTACGCCTGGGCAGGCGGTTTGCACGCATGAAGGTGGAGGCAGATTCGATACTGCTCACAGGAGCTGCGGCCACCCTGACCGGGGCCATGGAAACATCGGCCGCCCATGGCCTTGCCGGCATGGAGTGCCTCGCGGGTATTCCCGGGACTGTCGGGGGAGCGGTGACCATGAATGCCGGAACCAGGGAGGGGGAGATATCCGACGTGATCCGCGAGGTGCGGGTTTTTGACGGAGAGGATATCCATTGGCTGCCCGCGGAAAAGCTGGGCTTTTCCTACCGCTCATCAAGCCTCCCTGAGACCCATGTCATCCTCGAGGCAAGGCTCGGTCTGGCCCTGTCCACCGAGGAGGAAGTGCGGTCCAGGATCCATGTTTTGAAACAGAAGAGGACGGAAACACAACCCTCAGGCCTGCCCAGCGCCGGCTGCTGGTTCAAGAACCCTGCAGGGGACAGTGCGGGAAGGCTCATCGATGAGGCAGGGATGAAGGGGATAAGGGTTGGAAACGCTCAGGTATCGGAGGTACACGCGAACTTTTTCGTGAACCTTGGGGGGGCTACAACCTCTGATTTTCTGACACTTGCCGAAAAGGTGAGGGGAACGGTTCATAAAAGGTTCGGTGTCATGCTTCAGGAGGAGGTCAGGGTCATCCATGAATAGCTCACGCAAGGGAAAGTCAGGAAACAGACCGGTGGGCAGGGTGGGCGTGCTCATGGGCGGGAACTCGGCCGAACGGGAGGTTTCCCTCACTACAGGAAAGGCGATCCTTGGAGCTCTTCTCGAGGAAGGTGTTGATGCCGTTGGTATCGACACACAGGGATCCTGGAGGGAGGAGATCGCCCTGGAAAATGTTGCCACCGCCTTTATCGCTCTTCACGGAAGAGGCGGGGAAGATGGGACGATCCAGGGTGCTCTGGAGCTTATGGGCATCCCCTATACCGGACCTGGTGTCATGGCGTCGGCCCTGGCCATGGACAAGATCATGACCAAAAGGGTGCTGCGTGCCATGGGCATTCCCACCCCCGAATACACCGAACTGGGGCCTGGAAATTATGACGCGCCTCTTGCTATGGGGCTGCCCGTTGTGGTCAAGCCCAACCGGGAAGGCTCAACGATCGGTATCTCGGTTGTGAGAGAAGAAGGTGAACTTGAAGCGGCGATAAAGATCGCCGCATCCCACGATCCGGATGTCCTGGTGGAGAAGTTCGTGGCAGGTGAGGACCTTACGGTGGGAGTGCTCAACGATCGTCCGATGGCTATCGTTCAGATCGTCACCGAATCGGGGTTTTACGATTACGAGACCAAGTACGTAACCGGGGCCAAGGAGTATCGTGTTCCTGCCTCCATCGGGGAAGCTGCCACCAGAACGGTTCAGGAGGCGGCCCAGGCCGCGGCCAGGGCCCTGAGATGCTGCGGCGCTGTCCGGGTTGATTTTCGCGGAGCCGGTGATCGTTTCGAAGTGATCGAGGTCAACACTATACCGGGAATGACTCCCAACAGCCTGCTGCCCAAATCGGCTGCGGGAGTGGGGATCGGGTTTGCCCAACTGGTCATGGAGATGCTCCAGGCTGCGGGAGAGGGAAGCCGGTGAAGCGCAACACATCCACAAGCAGAAAGAGAGCTGGAAAGCCGGCCAAGCGGGTTTCCATGGTCAAAAAGAAGAGGACAGGTTTTTCTTTCCGGCACTACCTGGTCAGGGGCTGGTGGATCTTCAGAGGTGGTGCGGTGGGTGTACTTGCCCTGGGTATTTTCTATGGCGGTTACCTGGGTTTCGGAAAGGTTATGGGTCTTCAGTCCCTGTCTGTGAGGACCGTAGAGGTTGAAGGGTGTCAGGATGTTCAGCCGGACGCTATCCGCCGGCTTGCTGGAGTTGTGAAAGGAGATCCCCTCCTGAGGATCGATCTGAAGGAGGTTCGCAGGAAGGTGATCACACACCCATGGGTCAAGGAGGCCACCGTGGTGCGAGAGCTTCCGGATACCCTGAGAATATCTGTGAAGGAGAGGGCTCCTGTAGCTGTTGTCCTTGGCCGGCAATTCGCTTTGGTTGATAACGAGGGGGTTGTTCTCAGTCTTCACACTTCCTACCCCAAGGGGTATCCGGTTATCACCGGGATCCCGGAGTCCGGAGTGCCGGGGCGGCAGATGATCGAAGCGCAGCCAGCCATAGAAATTCTTCGAAATATTCCCCAGTCCGGTCTTATCGGACAGGAACGGATATCGGAACTTGGTGTGGAAGGGGAACTGGTCAAGGTTTCTCTCATGGGCAGCGGTACTGTTCTTGTTTTTAAACAGGGGAGCGTGGATGTCCAGATGAAAAAGTTGGCTCGTCTCATGGAAGCAGGGATTTTTGATACCCGTTCTGCCGGATACGATCTGAGGTTTGCCGATCGTGTCGTTGGAATGCCTGAAAGAAAGCATGATGCGTCAGGGGGGAACGGTCTTTCCCCTGCGGGAGGATAAGCAGATGGCCAAAGGTAAGGAGAGGATCGTGGTAGGACTGGATATTGGCACCACCAAGATCTGTGCGGTGGTGGCTGCTGTGGGAAACGGCGGGAAGTGCGAGATCATCGGTATCGGGACCACACCGTCCAGGGGGCTTCGGAAGGGTGTGGTGATAAACATCGATTACACGGTGGACTCCATCAAGAAGGCGATAGAAGAGGCTGAACTCATGGCCGGGGTGCCCATACAGGGAGTCTATGCAGGGATCGCCGGCGGCCACATCAAGGGGTTTAACAGCCATGGTGTCGTAGCTGTTAAAAACCGGGAGGTTTCAAAGAAGGATATTGAGCGGGTTATCGATGCCGCGCAGGCTGTGGCCATGCCCCTTGACCGTGAAGTGATCCATATCCTGCCCCAGGAGTACATCGTCGATGATCAGGATGGAATAAGAGACCCTCTCGGCATGTCAGGAGTCAGGCTCGAGGCCCGGGTCCACATCGTTACCGGGGCAGTCACCTCTGCCCAGAACGTCATCAAGTGCTGCCACCGTGCGGGGCTGGACGTACTGGATATCGTATTGGAACCTCTGGCTGCGGCCGACGCGGTGCTCACGGAGGAAGAGAAAGAACTGGGTGTAGCCCTGGTTGATATCGGCGGGGGAACCACCGATGTGGCTATCCTGGGGGACGGAAGCATCAAGCACACAGCGGTGCTGGCCCTGGGAGGCGTCAACCTGACCAACGATATTGCTTACGGTCTCAGGACACCCACGACGGAAGCGGAAAAGATCAAGAAAAAATACGGTTGCGCCCTCACTGATATGGTGGGGGAGGATGAGGTTGTGGAGGTTCTCTCCGTGGGAGGACACAAACCCAGGACCGTTTCGAGAATGTCCCTGGCTGAGATCATCGAACCGAGGGCAGAGGAGTTTTTCGACCTTATCAACCGGGAGCTCCTGAAGTTTGGTTATGAGGACAGGATCGCATCAGGAGTGGTCATCACCGGAGGAACGGTGATCATGCCGGGTATGACGGAACTGGCCGAACAGGTGTTTAATCTGCCTGTTCGCCGGGGAACACCGATGGATATTGGCGGGCTGATAGATGTGGTTAACAGCCCCATGTATGCCACGGCGGTGGGGCTTGTAAAATACGCCGCCACCCATGCCAGCGAAACCGGGTTCGGGCACAACGAAACAGGGATCTTCGACAAGATCGTTGTGAAGATGAAGGGATGGTTAAAAGACTTTTTCTAAGGGATCTCAGATCTCACATCTCAGATCTCAAAGAGCAACCATGGTCTTTTTGAGATTTGAGATTTGAAATATGAGATTCGTAATAAGCGAGAGCGAGCCGGGATCGCTCGAGTTCATTGGGAGGTGAACTGATGTTTACTTTTGCGGAAGACAGCCAGGATCTCAAGGCCAGGATCAAGGTCATTGGGGTCGGCGGCGGGGGCGGGAACGCCTTGAACACAATGATCCAGTCCAGTTTGAAGAACGTGGAGTTTATCTCGGCCAATACGGATGCACAGGCCCTGAAAACTTCACTGGCCCCCACCAGGATACAGATGGGTATCCAGGTGACTCACGGTCTTGGAGCGGGTGCTGATCCTGACGTGGGCCGCAAGGCGGCCGAGGAGAGCGAAGAGCAGCTCAGAGAGAGCCTCTCCGGTACCGAGATGGTGTTCATCACCGCCGGCATGGGAGGGGGAACCGGGACAGGAGCCGCGCCCATCGTGGCCAAAATTGCCAAAGAGTCGGGTGCTTTGACCGTGGGCGTGGTCACCAAGCCTTTTGACTTCGAGGGCAGAGTCAGGCTGAAAAACGCCGAGGACGGTCTCGAAGAGCTGCGCAAGAATGTTGATACTCTTATCGTGATCCCCAACGACCGGATCTTCTCGGTGGTCAAACACGGCTCCAGGGCCACCGACGCCTTTGCGATCGTGGATCAAGTTCTTAACTGCGCTGTGAAAGGCATCAGCGATCTCATCACGAAACCGGGACGGATCAACCTGGACTTTGCCGACGTCAAGCGCATCATGGCGGGCAAGGGACGGGCGCTCATGGGAACAGGGGTTGCTGATGGGGATGACCGGGCTGCCGAGGCAGCTCAAACAGCCATTTCGAGTCCCCTTCTGGAGGACAACAGCATCGATGGCGCAACCGGCGTGCTCATTAACATCACTGCCGGCTCCGACATTGGTATCCAGGAGATCCAGCACGCCTCATCCATTATCCGCGCCGCTGTCCACGCCGATGCCGAGATCATTTTCGGATGGGTTGAGGACGACACGGTAGGGGATGAACTCATGGTTACCGTCATCGCCACAGGTTTCGGCCGGGAAGCCGGTCACAAGGGGCGGGACCTGATCCACCCCCACAGGGGTGACAGATCCAGCGATTCCGAGATCCCGGCCTATGTCCGTAAAAATGAAGCGGAAAATCCCCTCGATAAGGTGAGGCGGCCGTCGGTGACCCTCATCGAAGAGGAAGAGTTCGAGGTTCCGGCCTTTTTAAGGCGCCAGGCGGATTGATTTCCCGTGCCTGCAAGCATGGTTTCACAAAAGACCTGGATCTCGCCGCCACCCCGAAGCGGCGGTATGAAGGTTGCCGTGGCCTACCCCAACAGTTATCGGGTGGGCATGCCAAACCTCGGATACCAGGCAATTCTCAGGACTTTCCTGGAGGACCACAGGTTTGATGCCAGGAGAGTTTTCTGGGATGGGCGCTCCCTCAGTTTCCCGGATGGAGGGCGATCCCTTGACCAGTTCGATGTCATCGCCTTTTCCGTTTCCTTTCAGCCGGACATGGTTCACCTCCCACGGCTGCTGGAAGCGGGAAGGGTGGGGCTTGAAAATCCAATAACCAGGCCTCTCCTCATCGGAGGAGGGGTGGCAGTCACCATAAACCCTGAAACCTGTCATCATCTTTTCGACCTCATTGTCCTCGGGGACGCAGAACCTGTCCTCCCGGTATTAAAGGATCAGCTCCTGGCCGAGGGCCCAGGCAACGACAGAACCGCTTTCCTGGACAGTATGGTAAGGGTGCCGGGTGTCTACCTGCCTGGCAGATATAAAATGGAGCCTGTGCCCGGCAGCCCCTTTCTCAGGACCCGCCCCGACCCGGGAACCCCGTCCACCATCGTAACGGCAGCCGTGGGCGATCTGGATGACAACCCCGCCCGGCCGGCCGTGGTCAGCACCGATTCGGAGTTCGGGAACCTATATCCGCTGGAGGTTTCAAGGGGATGTCCGGCAGGCTGCCTCTTTTGCGCGGCCGGTTCGGTTTGCGGTCCCGTGCGGTTCCTGGGGATGGACGCCTTCGTTCGGGAAGCAGAGCTTGGGCTTCATTACCGCAAGACTATCGGATTGGTAGGGACGGCTGTGTCCTACCACCCGAAGCTGGAAGAGATGGCCGGCTATCTCCTGGAGCAGGAAGGCAGCTTTTCCCCCTCTTCCATCCGGGCCGAAAGGGTCACCCCGAAGCTGGCAGCCCTGCTGGTTGCCGCCCGGCACCGGACAGTGTCTCTTGCTCCCGAGGCCGGAACTGTGGAGCTTCGGAGCGCCATCGGTAAACGGTTTTCCGATGGACAGTTCCTCGAGAAAGTGGACATACTCCTCGATGCGGGAATTCCCAACCTCAAACTGTATTTCATGGTGGGATTGCCCGAAGAGTCAGACAGTGATATTGAGGGGATCGTGGAGCTTGCCGTAAAACTGAGAGAGAGGATGCTCCACTTTGGCAGGCCCAGGGGGAAGGTGGGCACTTTAACGATAAGCGTCAACCCCTTCGTACCCAAACCGCGGACAGCTTTTGAAAGGGCTCCCATGGCCGCGGAATCCATACTCAACGGGCGGATGAAAACAGTGAGATCCAGACTCGGCCCCGTTGGAGGGGTCAGGGTCCAGACGGGCTCTGTGAGGGGCGCTTACCTGGACGCTCTTCTTTCCCTGGGAGACAGGTCGGTGGCCGAGGTGCTGGACAACCTGCCCGCCGGGGGTGTATCAATGAAGCGCCTGACAAAGATCATCCCCGCCGCGGAGCAGATCCTCTACGGACGTGAATCAGGGCGGTTACCGTGGGGGTTTATAAAATAGCCCAAAGCCCAAAGACCAAAGAGGGCAACAAACTCTTTCGTTGGACCTTGGACATTGGACCTTGGACTGATGAGATATAAGGATAAAACCCATGCCTGTAAGATTTTCAAAACGATGGTTCCGCAGAAAAAAGGTCATCCTTGCCTCAGGTTCGCCCCGTCGCAAGGAGCTCATGGACCTCACCGGTCTCAGGTATCAGGTGATCATCCCCAGTGTTGATGAAAAGATCCTTCCGGAAGAAACTCCCAAAGACCACGTGGAGAGGCTGGCACTGGAAAAGGCCACAAGTGTGGCTGCCAACCATCCGGACGATGTGGTCATCGGGTGTGATACGATCGTTATCCTCAACGAACGCAATATCCTCGGCAAGCCCCAGAACAGGAAGGACGCCAAGCAGATGCTGACCAGCCTGGCCGGTCGGGAGCATACTGTTTTATCCAGCGTTGCCGCCGTCTGGCATAAGAAGAGCAAGCAGCGGGTGGTTACGGTGGAGAGCCGCGTTCGGATGAAGATGCTGGAAGAGTGGGAGATGAACTGGTATCTGGAATCGGGGGAGTATCGGGATAAGGCAGGGGGGTATGGAATCCAGGGGAAGGCGGCTATTTTTATAGAGGGGATTGTGGGGTCGCATACCAACGTCATCGGTTTACCCCTGATGGAGACTGTAATGCTGCTCCGCAGTTTTGGGGTGAGGCTATAACGGCTGCCAATAGTACATCATCGCAGCCGTAAAAATATTGGGGGGCGGCGCGCTATAACGGGCGATCTGTCCCTCTCTTCGTTCGGGACCCTGAATTAAATCAATGGGCGGCGTTGTCGCCCTTCGGACTTCCTCGCGTACGATATCGTGTACGCTCCGGTGTTCCTCAGGGCTCCGGCCTTGCATCTCACCCATTCTAGCGCGCCGGTGAGCGCAGTCCATTCAAGTGCGATATCACTCATTAGCCGTCATTCCGGGCAAAGCGAACGCGATGACCCGGAATCCAGTCGGTCTTGAATTACATTTTCCCGAGCCCGCCGGCCTGCCCTGCCTGTCCCGCCTGCCCTGCTTGCCCACCGAAGCTCCACGCGAAGGTGGGAGCCTGTCGCCTGCCCTGAGCTTGTCGAAGGGAGGGAAGCTTGTCGAAGGGAGCCCGACCCCGAAGCCGGAATTAGTCCTTGATGTCATTGCGAGCATAAAATAGTCATCTTCCTAATTCTTCCTCCCCCTATTGAGGGGGGAGGACCGAGGTGGGGGTGAATGATAACATCG